>JABMPO010000189.1 GCA_013203015.1 Fidelibacterota bacterium | reverse complement strand
TTACGCTTGATAGAATTTCCATAATTAAACTGAAACTGTATCAGATCATGGATGGTGACAACATACGGCCATTTGAGGTTAAAATAAGTATTGTAGTTGGGATAATGGGCCAGGTCGATTGATTTTCCCAATTTCGTCATATTCCACCAGCTTTGGAATTGCTCACGGAGAGAATATACTATAGATTGATCACGGGTGATTTCAGTTCTACTGTCCCTATAAGATTGCAGGTAGTCCGGGTTTCCACCCAACTGAATATTGTGGATTTCGGGCACTTCAGACATTCCACCAATTAGCCCCCGGATATGGGTACCAATGCCGGCGTGCCGGATCATGCGGGCGTCAATGAAGATGGTTAGCGGGCGCGCCATTTCATTACCAATGGTCGAATGAGCAGCTTAATAGATAAAATCAGGCTGCCCCAGATCAATTTTAACTGTTGGAATCGAATTGGACCTAAATGGCGATCTTCCGCCAGCAGACCTTCTTTGACAAATTTCCAGGCGAAAGATGGCTTACCGCTCTGGCCACCAGTATCATAGACGCAGATCACTTCTTCGACAAACTTGATTTCTACCTTAGGAAGAACCCGAAGGAAAAACTCGTAATCCATACGTACCGGATAATCCAGATTGTAATAGCCGTAGTCTTCATAAACCTGACGAGCCACAAAGGTGGCCTGGTGGCTCAGTTGAGCCAACTGCCGTAAGTTGGTTGATTTCTCAGCAAATTGCCGTGGAATTCGCCAACGGGTGTCTTTGTATTGGCCGTAAAAGGCGACGACTGCTTTATCAAGTTTACTAGCGCAGCGAGTTAGATCATTGGTACTAATAAATTCATCGCCAGCATTCAGCAGCAGGATATAATCTCCGTTGGCAGCTTTGATACCCTTGTTAAAAGCGTCGGCAATATTCTCATCAGTTCCGCTGGACCAGTGTGAAATTCGATCTTCAGCACTTTGAATGATATCAAGCGATCCGTCAGTTGAACCGCCATCGATTATGATATATTCGAAATCACTAAAATCCTGATCAAGGACTGAATCAACTGTTCCTTGAAGGCCAACCTTATCATTGTAATTGACAGTTATTACAGAAATAAACACCGGATCAGGAATTTAATACCTGCTTATACAGATCACGGTATTGGCGCGCCACGTTTTTCTGATCGAAGCATTCAACCGCTTTTGCCCGGGCGTTTCGACCCATTTCTGCTAGTCGTTGCTTATCTTTCAATAGCCACTGGATACCATGTGCTAGGTCGATTGGATCATAGGGCTGGGCGAGATAACCGTTTTGCATATGATCGATTATATCTGTTAATCCACCGATTTTGAAAGCACATACGGGAGTTCCACAAGTCAAAGCTTCAGAAGCGCATTGACCAAATATTTCCTGACGCGATGGAGTAAGCATTAAATCCGCTGAGGAATATAACATCGCAAGTAACCTATCATCTTTTATTATACCTTTATAGGAAATTGGCATCTTACATGAAATTGTTTTTTCTAATGGTAAATTGCCAAACACAATTGCAGTTGCATTAATATGGCTATTGTTATCAGCAAGTATATCCAGTGTTTTTATTAGTAAATCAAAACCTTTGATTGGATCATTTGTGCTGTTCATTGCACCAAAGAGCAAAATTGTTTGATTTTTTGGTAATCCTAATCTATCTCGTGCTGACTGCTTATTGTGTGGTCGGAATACCTCTGTGTCCAATCCATTAGGTATAATAGAGACAGGTCTATTTCTAAACAGTTTACTATGCTTAATACGGTTTGCTAACCAATTGCTTGGTGCAACAAAATGAAATGGTGAATTTCTCCAGTATATTTGTTTCTTTTTCCATAACCATCGGTCAAGATCAATTCCAAAACTTTTCAGTTTTTGGTCGCTTTTATTATAACCAGTTTTCCATCGGAATGTTTGGTGAATATCATGGTGCTCTGTCCCTGAAAAAGCCCAGCAATCGTGTAGCGTCCACACTATTGGTTTATTTATCAACCCAATTTCCATTATACTCATCATTTCATCATTGATCCAGTGCAAATGAATAAGATCGTAGTTAGAACGATTAATTAAATTTGCCAGACCGGAAGGAAAGATATTTAATGATCGGCTTATCGGATTAGAATCATTATATATTTTGGCTATCATTCGCTCACAATAACTCAGCAATCTTCTTATAAATGGTCTATAATTATAAATACCTTTCGGCAAAGGAATATCAGCAAATGCTTTGGCTCTTGTTAGCATTGTAACATCCATATCACTACGGCGTAATTCTGAATAAATTCGGCTGGCAGCAATAAAGGCTCCACCACCAACACTGGATGTAGATAAAAATAGAACTTTCATTTGAGTCGGAAAAAAGTCCCGTCTGCCTGTAATAATTGTCCGTTATCCGGATCATGGAAAATTGGATTAATATCAACTAGGGAAAATCCTAGACCAACAATTTCAGAAACCAACTTTTCTTGTAATTTTTGCCCCTTATATAGCGGTACATACGATAGTTCCAATTGAATTCCGGTTACTTCATTTAAAGACTGAGAAGCGCCTGCAAGGATTTGGGATTCATATCCTTGGGAATCGATTTTCAAAAACATTTTTTGAGCTGTGCCTTTGATTTCATTAAAAACAGAGTCTAAAGTGTGAATTATAACTTGCTCAGTCCCTTGGTATATTGATTTAGGATCAGCCTTGCTATGCCTTGGCAGCATCGGAAGCAACGAACTGCTCTCTGAGTTTATTGATCTGTTTATTGCAGTATATCCATTATAATTCCCAAGCGCGTAATTATAAGTTTGCCATTTTAAATCGCGAATTGCACAATCCGACAATTCCTGATATGCATCGGTTAGGGGTTCAAAGGATACTATTTGATGCTTATACCCGGATTGACGCAGGCAGAGACCATATTGTCCAATATTGGCACCGCAATCAATCACCAAATCAATCGCATATTTTTTAAGTAACTTTATTAGTCGGTAGTCAGCTGACTTTGAATATCGGATAACATCAAAATCCATTTTACGCAGCATTCGACGTAACTTGTTAATCATTGTTTTACCAGTAGTAATCACCAAGAAAAAGGGTATAAGACATGTTAATATCGGTTTGATTTACTTTGGAATAATTCAATTATTCTAATAAACTACGAACATCGGGATTAAGAGATCGATAATATCGACTCAAGATCATTCCGAAGGGAAACTGTGATTTTTGTTGTTTCCTTGAGATACCCAATGCCAATCAACATAACAATATTTTCGTTTGGTGGAATACCGATTAAATTTCGTAGTTGAATATCCCTAGATTTTTCTACAGCCCAATTTAATGGAATGGATCCAATTTCCATATCAAGCAGTGCGTGTATCAAAGACATGGCAAACATTCCGGCATCAACAAAGGATTGGTTTCTCTCTCCTGCGCCATCAAAAAAGGCAATGTCGGTTGAAATTATAAATAATTTGTTAATTAAATGGCCAAAGCCTCTGTTACCATTCTGCAGCTCAAGTATTGATTTTAAGATATCGGGTTCTTGTATTAAGTGAACGCGAGTAGCCTGGCGGTTACATACAGATGGAGATCTCTGTGCTATTGTAATAGCTTTTTTTATTATCGACAAGGGTACATCCTTATTAGAAAAATTGCGTATACTATGTCTAACATTTGCCAATTTTTCAAAACCTTGATTCAACTGACTGATAATATATTCTCGTTTAACCTCCGTGCATCCGCCATCAATATTTGCTTGTTCAGCAGGCTTTTTTGATAAAAAACTTTGAATCATAAAAGCATGCTGAGAATTACTTTCAAGATTCTTATAATAGGTTGATAATATTTTATAGGCGGAATGAATGTGCTTATTATTCAAATCATATTTCAATTTTGAATACTGCTCAATATATTTTATAAGGTCTAATGCAATTGCAGATCCAAATCCGGTCCTTGTTTTTGGCATCGACAATCCTTTTTCAATCACATGGTAGATCGCAATAATTCGTGCCAAGTACTGTTGCTGGGTTTTACAATTCAGAGTTGTTGAATACTTCAAATATCTTACGAGATCATATTGAAAATTTAAAAATACTTTTATCGTTAAATAGAAAGATCGCAATACTGTATAGATACTTGTACCCTTAAATTTTTTTAGCATGATTGTTTATAGATGTTTATTTAAATAACTTTTAGTACGATTAATTTGGACAGCTAAAGATTTATTAACTGGTCTATAATCAATTGGAGTATCATATAGTGAAGCCAAATTAGAATCATTAGTAATTATCTGTTTATTTAAATCTAATTTTTGCAAGAAATCAGTTATTTTATTTGCAATGGTTGAGTTTAGTGAAGTGCAGAACTGTCTGTTGTATTTAATGCTGAACAATGTCCCATGAAATGTTGAGGTGAAAACGTAAGATGCATTTCTGAAATACCCTAACCATTTGAACGGAGATACACCGATGATATTTTTATTGCACCATGGCTGGTGATAACCAACAGCAATAAGCTTGAGATTCTTTGACTGGGCAAAATCAAGTAGTATATTTTTTTGGGCTTTGTTCATAATATGAGCATAGACAAGAATGTAATTTGTTTCGGGTACTGGTTTTAAAAATTTATCAAAATCGACGATTAAACTTGGATCAATTACAATTTCAGGCCTTCTGCTAGTAATTTTTTCTACATGATCAGCTGAAAAACAATCACGCACTGAAATATTATTAAAATTATTAAAGCCATTAAATACATAATTTGGTATTCTCGTTTCTGCTGAGATTGCACCAAAGCTTGCTGCAAATGAGATAATTCTTTTTGAATTTAGTCCATATCCAAAATATATGGGGTCGTTTCCCAGAAATGACCATTCATAATTCCATACGATGTCACTACCAATAATTATCAGATCAAAATGAGTTTTACTTACAGCTTGAAGATTACAGGTAAATGGCGTACGGTTAAATACAAACTGACTTTTGTTGAAATATAATATTTTTTTAATATTACTCCATAACCGGATATGGTTTCGAGGTGAGATATGCCCCCAGTATTCAGCTAATAAATGATGTCTGTTGCGATAATTAATAATTACTACATCATGGCCGAGCTTTTTTACATATTCGTAGGTTCCCAAAGCCTGAAAAAATCCACCATGGTTAAAGCCGTTATGAAAAGTTAAAATACCGATTTTCATTAGGAATTGATAAGATGCTTGAATCGTCTGAAAATTTTATTGAAAGGCCTGGAATTGGTTAAATATTGAGACCATTGCTTATCTAATGATTTATTATAGTAAAAGTAATCTGGGTGATTTAAAGGGAATGACAGGTTATAAGTAGTTAGCCGGGAAAGTGGATTCTGTATATCGGATGCATGTGTTGCTGCTGATCCGAAGCCAATATTAGAAATCAGATTAATTGACGGAATAATTGCTGCTCCATGAGATAATCTGCATAAAAACCACTGGTAGTCCCATGTATCAATTTTATCGGCGTATACTTTATCCCAGATTTTTTCCCAGTATTTTGCCTCTTTAATATCAAAATAATTATAGTGAATCCTTTCTTTTTTCATTTTGGGCCAACATGTAATATGTCTATCGTAATACTTCCAGGCTCTCCTCCAGGTTGCCCATCCCCAAATACGATTATATTTTGAATAGTAATAAGAATGAATCAACGCCGGGTGCTGTAGCGGGTTTGTTCCTCCAATGTGCAATATCCGTTGATCATCCTTATACATTAATAATAATTCTTGGCAATATCTGAAAAAACTATGGTCAGGCAGACAGTCATCCTCTATAATAATCCCCATTTCTTCATTTTTGAAAAACCAGCTAATAGCATTTGATACTGCAATTTTACAACCTTGGTTCTGGTCACTGAATAAGGTGCTGATATTACATTCCCAATCAACTGATTGTACTATTTCTCTCACTTGATCAGTTGAAATTTTATCAGAAGCAGAGGACAACTTTGGTCCATCGGCAGCAATATATAGTTTGTCAGGCTTTGCAGTTCTGATTGTATCAAAGACCTGTTTGGTTAAATTGGGGCGATTATAAACCAGGAAGAGAATTGGTGTACTTATCATGTCATTTATTTAGAATTTAATGAATAAGGGATCAGTTTTTGTCTAACAGATTAGTAAAATATGCAATAGTGCGCTCAAGGCCATTTTCGAGTGTTACCGTAGGTTTCCATTTAAGTTTTTTTACTGCTAGGGAAATATCGGGACACCGGTTTCGCGGATCGTCTTCAACGGCAGCTTTATAAATTATTTTTGAAGAAGATTTAGAAATACTAATAATTAGTTTTGCCAGATTCAAAATTGTGATTTCATGTGGATTACCCAAGTTTATGGGACCGGTAACTTCTTCAGGAGTTTGCATGAAACAGTCAATGGCACTTACTAAATCGTCAACATAACAAAAGCTACGACTCTGATTGCCATCACCATAAATGGTAATAGGTAGATTTTTTATCGCCTGGACGATGAAGTTGGAGACTACTCTTCCATCATTTATGTGCATATTTGGACCATATGTATTAAAAATCCGTGCTATCTTAATAACCAAACCATGTTGCCGGTGATAATCAAAGAAAAGAGTTTCTGCAGCTCTTTTTCCTTCGTCGTAGCACGATCTAATTCCAATCGGATTAACATGTCCCCAGTATTCCTCAATCTGAGGGTGGATTTTCGGATCACCATATACTTCGGACGTGGAAGCCTGCATTATTGGTGCTTTCAGACGTTTTGCCAACCCCAACATATTTATAGCTCCGTGAACTGATGTTTTAATAGTCTGAACCGGGTCAAGCTGATAATGGATAGGGCTGGCCGGGCATGCCAGGTTGTAAATTTCATCAACTTCGACGTATAGGGGAAATGTAATATCATGACGTATAATCTCAAACCGCGGATTACCGAGTAAATGATAGATATTTTGTTTATCTCCGGTGAAAAGATTGTCAACGCATAACACATCATGGCCATTATTTATTAATCGATCACATAAATGGGAGCCAATGAATCCCATGCCTCCTGTAATTAGTATTTTTTTCATTGATTAATTTCCATTATTCTTTTTGAGCTTCAAGATATAAAGTTTCCCAACGCCTATCAGGGTTTTCTTTAAGTAATCTTAAATCGGTTCCCTCTCCAAAATTAACCTGTCTAATATTTTTTAAACCGGTGGTTTTTAGAAATTTTGTAAGTAATTGACTATCCAATGCTGAAAGGTGGACCTAATTTTGAGTGGACAATCTTCAACCATCGTGGTTTTTATATAAATGTAAATTATCGTTGATAAATTCCCGGGAGATATAAAAAAGGGTATAATTTGTTTTATACCATAATGAATATTCATGTGTGGTTAGAAACCGATGTAACTCACTATTTTGCACATCGGTCATATTCTGTTTGAGAGCTTCAACTAAAATGACACGTGGTCGAAAACTACTCCAATCATTTGATTGCAGTACCGCCAATTCGTTACCTTCCACGTCAATATCCAGAAAATCTATTGCTTGACCTGCTGGAAGATGTTCATGGATTAGTTGGTCTAATCGCACGGTAGATAAATCAACTGTTTCAATTAAGTTGGCTGGAGGCGGATTACTAATTTTGGTATCGGATTTTAAGGCATTATAAGCCGGTTCATTATAACACAAAAAAGTTGTCTTAATATTTTTATCTGATACAGCAGCTTCAATATTAATATCACGTGAGCGCTCACGCTGAAACAGAAGCATTGATCCCGGTGATGCGTCAATATTAATTCCGCACCAACCCCTACGATAAAATAAATATGTATTGGAATATTTTCGTGGGTGATATGCACCTACGTCAATATAAAATCCATTCATTTTTTCGTTAAATAGTTGTGCTAAAATCATATCCTCACCAGCTTGGGAATAACTGTTTCGCTTATAGCCAAAAATATAATGTTCCCTAAACCGTTGGATACTGCACACTAAATTATCAGGCAAAATACTTTTTAAAAATCTTTTCATTTTAGAAATCTCTTAATTGTAAATATCCTACGGATAAAAAATAACGCTTTTATGAATTGAGGTAGTGCCTCTCTGGTTTTCGGGAATATACCAAGTGAAAAGATTGCAATCATATATGAAATAACGGTGCTCAAAGAAGCGCCAAGAATTCCGTAATAGGGAATAAGTATCAGATTTAAAATTACATTTACAATACTACCCAAGCCTGCACGATATAGAGAATAGCGATTGAGATTTTCGTTTAACAACCACCTCGAGCTGGCAACACCTAAGGCTACAAAAATCCCTGCCCAAATTTGTATACACAGGACAGGACCTGCACCTTGATATTCAATCCCAAAAAACATATTTACAATATCCTGACTGAAGAAAGCAATAGGTATCGCAATTATGATCATCAAGCCTACAACAAAGTCATATAGTGCCTGTAAACGACGAATGTAATGGCTTCGATTAGTTTGCCTAGCTTTGATAATTGAAGGAAAAACTGACTGGACAATGAGGACAGGGAAAACAAACCATATTTCTGTCAATCGAACACCCACATTGTAGATTCCCACCGCTGCTGAATCAAGCATATGGTTAATCATTATCTGATCAATCCGCATATACACCGAAACCATTAAACCTGATAATATAAGTGGCCAACTGTCACTTAATAATTCCCGTGCTAGAGTGATATCAAATTTCCAACTACTTAATTTCAACCCCAAATGTTTATAACCAACCAGAAAAAAAAGAGCTGTTAATGCTGCATCGAACGCCACCACCAAAGCAAACCAGAATAAATCAGCGCCATTGACTATCAAGAGGACTTTGATACCCACGGATACCAGAACTGACAGAATCCGGGCAGTTGCTGAATATTTGCTGATTACCTGAGACTGGTAGTAAAAATCTAATACCCCTAAAGATTGAAATAATAATCCCCCTGCAATGATTAAGATCATTACCCGTGCCATAGCGTCACTATTTATTAGCCAAAGTGCGCACCCGATTAGGAGCCAGGCAATCGATGCACCAATCAGTTTCAACAGGAAACCGGTACCCATTATCGTTGGGGTTTTGGTATTTTGCTGGACCAGTTCGCGCACTATAATTCCATCTAGTCCCAGTGTGGCCAAGGCACTAAAAAGGATTACAAAACTTTGAGCATAGCTCAATAGCCCCAATTTCTCCGGACCGAGATAGCGGGCTACCATAATGCCAGCAATAAATGAGGCCAACATAGTAATTACTTTCTCAGTAATTAACCATGATGTATTAGTCAGGTAGGATCGAAAATTTTTAGGGAGATTAAATTTACTCAATTGATATTTAGATCGTTTTATTTTACGACTTGTTGATTAATCCACCGGTAGGTTTTTTCCAGCCCATCTGTCAAGGCCCTTGTTGGCGCCCAGCCCAGTTTTTCTTTAAGCAGACGATTATCCGAATTGCGTCCTCGCACCCCCAAGGGACCATCAATGTGGCTGATGCTTAATTTCTTCTTGGCAATTTTCATAATCATTTGGGCTAGCTGATTGATTGTCACCATCTCTTCTGAGCCAATATTGACCGGTCCGGTAAAATCCGATTGCATCAGACGCTTAATCCCTTCCAGGCATTCATCGATATAAAGGAATGAGCGGGTTTGCTTACCATCACCCCAGATCTCAATTTCTCCATCGTCGGCTGTTTCAGCCACTTTGCGGCACAGGGCTGCCGGCGCTTTTTCACGTCCATCGTTCCAGGTTCCATCGGGGCCAAATATATTATGAAAGCGGGCAATCCGTACATCCATGCCATAATTACGGGCGAAGGCCAGATACAATCGCTCACTAAATAATTTTTCCCAGCCATATTCGCTGTCGGGAGCCGCCGGGTAGGCCGTATTTTCAGCGGTTTTCGGATTATCCGGATCTTCCTGATTATATTCCGGGTAAATGCAGGCTGATGAAGAATAGAATATTTTCTTAACACCGGACTGATAACAAGCCTCGATTATATTCAAATTAATTAAGGCTGAATTATGCATTACATCGGCATCATTCTCTCCGGAAAAAATAAATCCGGCGCCACCCATATCGGCTGCCAGTTGATATACTTCATCAAATGGTTGATCGGCTACCTTGCGGCAAATCTGTGGATCCCGCAAATCACCCTGAACAAAATCATCCGCTGATGTTGGAGAAAATAGAGGATATTTCAGGTCTACTCCTCGGACCCAGCACCCCTCTGCTGCTAACTTTTTAGTCAAATGGCTGCCGATAAATCCACCGGCACCACATACCAGCACCTTTTTCATTCAACTACCTCATTTGCAATAATCTTGAATATAGCTCCGCCACCTCAGTCACAAATAAACTATTGAGAATTTAACTGTTACTCGCAAAGGATTAAACATTTCTGTGACTAACCGCCATTTTTATATATTCAAATTAATTTTGGCTTTAGTTTCAGCCGTGGAAAATAATTATCTATATCAATTAAATGACATATCCCGGAATATTCAGGGGGTGCAAATCTTGGATGGTATTTCGTTAAATATTCAATCCGGTGAATTTCTGGCCTTATTGGGTCCATCTGGTTCCGGCAAGACTTCACTACTACGTTTGTTCAATGGTTTGGACTCACCAACCGCAGGCACCTTGGATTATCATGGCAAACGCATTGAAGGTTGGGACATCGGACTCCTGCGTCAGCAGGTGGGAATGGTATTCCAAGAGCCGGTTGTGGTTGCTGGCAGTGTGCGTGATAATCTGATCATTTGTCACCGTTGGGAAAAATCGATTAAGCCGGTTTCGGATCTTGATTTACTGGCCACCCTTGACAAGGTCGGTTTGCAATCGATTGACTTGCAGATGGATGCCCGTTCACTGTCTGGCGGTGAAAAGCAGCGCCTGGCGTTAGCACGGGTACTACTCAACCAGCCCCAGGTACTGTTGCTGGACGAGCCCACCGCCAGTCTGGATCACAACCTGGCTCACCGGATAATCAGGCGCGTGGCTGAACTGCATCGAGAAATGAACCTGACCTGTATCATGGTATCCCATGATCCCACCTTGGTACGTCGCTTTGCCGAACGAGTCGTTTTCCTGCATGAAGGTCAGATCGCTGAAGATGGACCGGTGGCGATTCTGAACCAACCCACCACGTCCCAATTACAGGCCTACCTGGCGGAGGAACAGTGATGGAAAATTCTTTTTACGCCATAACTTGGACCGATGTCCTGGTTTCGCTGGTGTTGATGGTTATGACATTTGTATTAATCCGCTGGTGGAAGATCGATCTGGGCAAGACCTTGCTGATTGGTACTATTCGGACTTTCGTTCAGTTAACGTTAATGGGTTACTTGCTAACCTATTTTTTCCGCCAAGATAATTGGATTTTTATGGTGGGATTAGTTTTAATAATGATTCTGATTGCCGCCTACGAAGGCTACAGCCGCCAGCGTTCACATCCGATCCCCAATTATTTCATGATTCTCGCTGGCTCCATGCTGGTCACTGTAATCTTAGTTTTGGGATTGATCTTGCAATTTATTCTACATACTGAACCCTGGTATTATCCTTATGCCATGATTCCGATTGCCGGAATGATCATTGGCAACGGCCTCAATTCCGCCACCCTAACTGTGAATCGCTTTATCGGTGAAATCAATCACCGGGAAAAGGAAATTGAAATGCTCCTCAGTCTGGGGGCGCCACCTCGTGCCGCCATTCAGGATGCTCTGCGCGAATCGGTGAAAGCGGCATTACTGCCCAACGTGAATGCCATGATGACCGTGGGGCTGGTCCAGCTCCCAGGTGTGATGACAGGGCAAATTCTTTCCGGGATCGATCCATTGATCGCCGTTCGCTATCAGATCATGATTATGTATATGTGGGTCACCACCGCCACCATGATGAATATTCTGGTGCTGGCGTTGGTTTACCGGCGCTTTTTCACACCCCAGTGGCAATTGAAACGGGAATTGTTGCGAATGAAGTGAGGGAAGAGCAAAGAGCTTGGAGTGCAGAGCATAGTGCTACGTGTGCGGGAGACAATGCAAATATCTAGTGAACCTGTGTTCACTGGTTGCATCGCTACTGCATTGCAACCCTATAAAAAATTTACTCCGTGTTCTTTGTGTATCTGGTGCCTTAGTGTTTAAAAAAAATACTAAAGATCACTTCGCAGCAAGTAATCCTTCTGCCGTCATTTCTACTGGCACATTCAATTCCAGCAGTTTTATCAGCGTTGGTCCGATGCTGGGCAGAATTCCCCGTTCGACCATGGAATATTGACCAGCGTCAGTTGCGATGTAAAAGCATTCCACTGGGTTCAGGGAATGGCTGGTGCGGGGTTGGCCGGTGTCGTAATCGATCATCTGGTCGGAATTACCGTGATCGGCGGTCAGTAAAATCCTGCCACCCAGTTCCAAAACCCGTTCAATAATTTTACCCACGTTTTCGTCAACGATTTCTACTGCCTGTTTGGCGGCCTCAAATTCGCCGGTGTGACCCACCATATCGCCGTTAGCGTAATTAACCAGAATGAATGAATAGGGATTATCTTCCAATCGTCGCAGCAATTCAGCGGTGACGTTGTAGGCTTCCATTTCCGGGTGCAGGGCAAAACTGGCGGGATCGAAACGGCTGGGCACGTCAACCTGATCTTCACCGGGGAATGGAGTGGTGGACTTGCCATTGAAAAAGCTGGTTACATGGCGGAATTTCTGGGTTTCGGCGATCCGCAATTGCCGCATTCCAGCCTTGGAAATGATTTCACCAACCAGGTTATCCAGCTTTTCGCTTTCACCATCTGAGCCACCCAATAAAAAACTATCGAATTCATCGTAATAACGGGTCAGACCTACATAGGTTACCAGTGGTTTGCGTTCCAGTTTACCGGGATAATCCGGATCGCAAAACGCCATCGTAAGTTGGATCACCCGATCCTGGCGGTAGTTGGTATGTAGAATCACATCACCATCTTTGACGCCGGTGTAATTGCTAATGGCATGGGGTAATATGTATTCATCAAACATGGGTACGCCAGCAGGTGTTTTATCGCTGGTATAAGATTCCTCGATAGCTTGCTCAGGATTAAGAGCATGTTTCCCGATGGCGTTTACAATGCAATGATAAGCACGGTCGGTTAATCCCCATTTGCGGGAGCGATCCATGCCATAATAGCGCCCCATTATGGTGCCGATTTTGCAATTACCAACTTCAGCCATTACCTGCCGCAGGCTATAAAAATATTCCAGGGTACTGCGCGGGGGCGTATCCCGGCCATCCAAAAAAGGATGAATTATTATCTTTCCGTTGGGATTTTCCAAACGGGCCTGGAGCATGAATTGGAACAGATGGTCCTGGTGGGCGTGAACCCCTTCATCTTGTAACAGCCCGAACAAATGAAACTGGGATTGGTTGCTTTTCCAGGCTGCAATTATTCCCTGCCAGCGGTCGGTGACATAAAGGGAGCCATCGGTGAGCTGATCATTGATTCGTTTTAATTCCTGCTCCACAATCCGCCCGGCACCCATACTTAAATGACCCACTTCACTGGATCCCTGATAACCTGCCGGTAAGCCAACCGCCTCGCCGGAGGCCTCTAGTAGCGCGCGCGGATATTTGGATCGATAAAGATCAAGATTAGGGGTTTTAGCAGCGGCAACGGCATTGCCCTTAGGGTTTTCGTTATAGCCAACACCGTCCATTACGATTAATATAACCGGTTTCATAATTTTTCTCCGCGTTCTGGAAACACAAACATCATTTCAACTAATTGAAATATAGAATGTTCAGCTGGAATATAAACCAATTCAAAAATAAAATTTTCAGTTTGGGTTAGTCCAGGGCGAGCTCTGCAATCGATTGACCGATCTCTAATGACGCGGTAGCGGCAGGGGAGGGAGCATTCAGGATGTTGATCATTTTGTCAGTTTGCACAATTGCAAAATCGTCGCTTAATTCACCGTTTTTGTATAGTGCCTGAGCTCGCACACCGGCGCCGCCCGGTTTCAAATCCGCGCTGGTGATCTCAGGTATTAATCTCTGCAAAGCACGCACGAAAGCCGGTTTCCAGTATGAGCGATACATTTCACCCATACCCAGGGACATAAACGGCATTGCCATTTTCCAGAATGCCGGGTAAGTAATTGTTTCAAACAATTCAGCTATATTGATAGTGGATTTTTTATAACCTTCGCGGGCGAAGGCCAGCACGGCGTTGGGCCCCGCTTCGACATCACCATTGATGCCGCGAGTGTAATGGACTCCAAGAAATGGGAAGCGCGGGTCCGGTACCGGATAAATTAAATTTTTCACCAGATGATAGCTTTCCGAGCGCAATTCGTAGTATTCACCGCGGAAGGGTACGATTTTTAGATCAGGTTCGGCGTCACCAAGGCCGGCGATTTTATCGCAATATAAGCCGGCACAATTAATAATTTTTAGTGATTGATAATCTCCGGAAGCAGTTTCAATTGTGCATTCTTCGGCAGTAATAATAATATTAGTTACCTTTGAATTAAGCACAATATTTCCGCCCCTACGCTCGATCTCTTTTCCGTATGCAAGTGTTACTGCTGTGAAATCTATGATTCCGGTGGCCGGGGAATAGAGCGCCCGTAATCCGGCGGCATGGGGTTCAATCTCGGCAAGACGATCCTGGTCGATCATTTCCAGATCCGGAACGCCGTTAGCCTTTCCCCTTTCAAATAAATCATCTAAGCGCGGCAATTCCTCTTCGGAAGTCGCCACAATTACTTTGCCGCACAATTCATATGCTATCTCGTGTTCATCACAAAATGTCAGCAGACTGGCAACACCATTGCGGCAATTAGTGGCTTTAAGTGAACCCGGTTTGTAGTAAATACCAGAATGAATTACACCACTGTTGTGTCCTGTCTGGTGCGCTGCCAGACGATCTTCCTTTTCCACAATCAATAGCTTCAAATCGGGTTTTTTATCCAACAGTTTCAAGCCGGTTGCCAATCCGACTATCCCGCCGCCAATGATTGTAATATCGTACATATTATTTCGTGCTGCCAACTCCGAGTTTGATAAGATTCTCGGTTTGGTCTTGGCGAATTGTATTACGCGTGTCGATAATTAAGCGAGCCGCTTTGCTGATTGAGTTATAATCAAGTTGAGTATGGGCGGTGAGGATAACAACGGCATCGTAAGTACTTACAATTTTATCGCTGATTTGTTCGAGGCCTTGTTTGGTATCGCCATTCCAATGGATAGTAGGGACGAATGGATCAAAATAATCGATTTCAGCGCCTTGGTTTTCCAGCAGACGCATCACATCCAGGGCCGGCGATTCGCGGACATCGTCGATATTTTTTTTATATGCCATTCCCAGCAATAATAGTCGACTGCCGTTAATGGATTTTTTGAACCTGTTAAGGCCCGATCCAATTAATTCCACAACATGGTTTGGCATATTGGTGTTAATTTCACCGGCCAGTTCGATAAAACGGGCTTTATAATCCAATGATTTCAGTTTCCAGGCCAAGTAGTGGGGATCAATGGGAATACAATGTCCGCCTAATCCGGGACCGGGAACGAATTTCATGTAGCCGAAGGGCTTTGAGGCTGCGGCATCGATGACTTCCCAGACATCAACTCCCAGTTTTTCGCAAATGATAGCCATTTCGTTAACCAATCCGATATTAATTGATCGGAAGGTGTTCTCAAGCAATTTTACGAGTTCGGCCGATTCAGGGGAAGAAACCGGTACTACTGTATCGATAACCCGCGAGTAGAGCTCGGTTCCGACTTTGGTACAGGCTGGGGTAATTCCACCGATCACCTTGGGAGTGTTTTTAATCTGGTAAACCGGATTCCCCGGATCGACGCGTTCGGGAGAGAAACAAAGAAAAAAGTCCTTACCAACTTTTAATCCGGTTTCACTTTCGAGCCGTGCCAGGATTAATTCACGAGTTGTCCCGGGATAGGTAGTGCTTTCCAGCACAATAAAAATGTCCTGGTGTAGATATTTAACCAGCTCGTCCAGCACTGCCACGATATAGGAAATATCGGGGTCCTTCAGTTTGTTAAGGGGAGTGGGAACACAAATTGAAACGACATCAAGATCTCGAATTAGAGCAAAATCAGTAGTAGCGCTGAATAACCCGGTCCGGACCTGTTTATTAAAGAATAAACTGTCGACATCTTGAATATAATTTTCAGCGCGATTCAGTTTTGCTACCCGTTTAGCATCGATGTCAATTCCGACTACTTTATAACCGGATCGATTGAATTCCATTGCCAGCGGCAGCCCGACATATCCTAAACCGATCACGCCTATGGTGGCTGTTTTTCCATCAATTTTAGCTAATAATAATTCAGACATTTCTCATTGCTTTCCTTAATGCTAATTAATTCTTTGCGAAGTATTGAATAAACCGGCCCTGAAATTAGCCCAGATAGTAATTTGGTTTCTATAGTTTATGGTGTGAGAATCTTTTGTTTTAACAAAAAATGATGCCGGTCACTCAAGTCGAAAGCGAGTACAACTCCAAAGTGCAGCGATTCCATCCCACCAGCGGATTTTTTTACCGTCTTCCAGGGAACGTCGTTCATAGCTGATCGGTATTTCAATTACTTTTTTCCCAAGTTTGTAAAGTTTGGCAGTGATCTCAGCGTCAATTCCGAAGCCGTTGGAAGCCAGGCGCAGGTTACAAAATACAGCCGCTGGAATAATTTTATAGCAGGTAGAAATATCAGTAAGGTGTCCGCCATTCATGATGTTAGCATAGGTGGTTAAGGATTTATTGCCGATGGTATGCCAGGTCTGGGGCAGTACACGCCCAAGGAATCGGCTGCCATATACGGCATCGGCCTGATCGGCAATAATGGGATCAATTAAGGATTGATAATCATCAGGGTGGTATTCCAGGTCGGCATCCTGAAGCATGACATAATCACCTTTAATATGTGATATGGCCGATCGTACAGCAGCACCTTTGCCTTTTCTCTGGGAATGGTGAATCAGTTCGATATCAGGTAACTGCTTTAGCAATTCCGGAGATTTATCGGTTGAACCATCGTTAATCACAATTACCTGTGTCGTCACGTTAACCGCTTTCACGCGCCGGATAAGTTCAATACAAGTTTCTTGTTCATTGAAAATTGGTATCAGAACGGTTAATAACAAAAGAATTCTACCCACTGTGATATTAAAGAGTTATGTTTCATCGTAAATTACATATTCCAAACTATTTTTTCCGAAATAAACTTTTTATTCTCCCCGATAATTATACCTTCGTTTTAGTTAGGCGCATGTATTGATTCCATTTTGACTTAGGTGTAAATTTCCCTTGCTATGGACGAAATAAAAATTCATTTTGCAGATAATTTTGGGCGTTTAGCTCAGTTGGTTAGAGTGCTGCGTTCACATCGCAGAGGTCATCCGTTCGAGTCGGATATCGCCCACATAAAATTAATTTCACCGGGAGGTTGCGCTTGAGATATCTTGTTCAACCTATCCGAACATTTAACATTCAACAAATTATTATTGCTAATGCACCTTCCGGTGCATTTTTAGTATCTAAGCGAGGTTAAAATGAGTGATTTACAGAATCTGGTTAAATTACAGAAAATTGATTCCGAGTTACAGGAAATAATTGATTTGCTGGGTGATTTACCCGCTAAAGTGGGTCAGTTACACCAGGAAGAATTAGCCTTGGTGGACGAAGTTGAACAGGGCGAACAAAGACTAAAAGAAATTGATCTCGAATTGAGTAAAAACGATCTTCTGGAAAAAGAGTCCCAAGAAAAAATTGAAAAACTGAAGAATCAATTATTTCTGGTTACCAATAACAAACAATATGACGCAATAACACACGAGACCGACCATCTCAAAGAAGAGCTTGATAAATTAGAAACAATTGAACTCGAATTGCGTGAAGAGAAAACAGCGCTGGATGAAACCACAAAAAGTAAGCGCCTGAATCTGGATTCATTACGTTCCGATCTGCATCAACGGATGGGAAAACTTGAAAAGGTCATTGCTCAGAATGATGAACAGAAACAAAATCTCGAACAAAAGCGCGCGGAACAAATTAAAGTGATACCGGCTAATCTTCTCAGTCGTTATCAGCGTGTGTACAAGGCTCGCGATGGTGTTGCAGTGGTAAAATTAATCGGCAGTGCCTGTGGTGGCTGTGGCTCCGTTGTACCACCGCAGATTGCGACTGAGATCAAAGCCGGCAAGGGCATTAAAATTTGTGATGTTTGCAGCCGCTTTATTTATTTTGACAATAACTAATTATTGCTATTTGACAGACTGAGTCGGTCGGGTGACTGCCTTGCTCCGCTTAGCGGGGTGGGGAGGAAAGTCCGAGCACCGCAGGACAGGGTGCCCCTTAACGGGGGGAGTCCGTGAGGATATGGAAAGTGCAGCAGAAACTAAACCGCCCCGACACTTGTGTCGGGGTAAGGGTGAAACGGTGGTGTAAGAGACCACCAGTTCGGTTGGCGACAATCGGAGCTTGTAAACCCCACCCGGTGCAAGATCAAGTAGTCTCCAGACGTGGTCCGCGTCATTAATTGCTTGCAATTGAAAAGAGACGGGTAGATCGCGCGAACCTGATCGCAAGGTCAGGTCCAGGTGAATAGTCACACAGTCCCGACACTCGTGTCGGGGTGGACAGAACTCGGCTTATAGACCGACTCAGCCAATCTGATCTATTTATTATTTCGCCAGATTTTCTTATTAGCCTTCGTTAAATTGGCTTGTTTGTTTAACGAAATTATTTTAGTAAAACCGTAGAATTATATTAATGAACTGGAAAATACTTGAACCGGAAGCAGAGGTTGTCGAACGACTGAAAGCAGAGTTCAAGTCCAGTGTAATTATAGCACGTGTTTTGGCTAATCGGGGTATTGAATCCCTGGAAAGTTCGCGTAATTTTTTCTCCCCTGGTCTTGATCAGCTTTATGATCCTTTTCTGATGTGTGACACCGGTAAGGCGGCGGAACTGGTAAAAAATCATATCCGTGAAAAAACCCCAATTATGGTATTTGGCGACTATGACGTGGATGGGACCACAGCAACTTCTATGTTGTATCTGGCATTGAAATCGCTCGGTGCCGATGTCTCAACATACATCCCCAGTCGTGAACTGGAAGGCTATGGTTTGTCAATGTTGGGGATTGATCGGGCAATCGCTGCTGGTGTAAAATTATTAATTACCTGTGACTGTGGCATCAACGCTTTTGAGCCGGTAAGTTATGCTCGCAAAAATGGTTTAGATATTATCATTACTGACCACCATACTCCGGATGACACTCTGCCGGAAGCAAATGCTATTTTAAATCCCCGCCGACTGGAATGTGAATATCCATTCCCCGGGTTGTGTGGTGGTGGGGTTGCCCTGAAACTAGCGGCTGCCGTATTTGAAATTATGGGACGATCAAAGGCTGACGTAAATCAGTATCTGGATTTAATCACCCTTGGAACGGCTGCTGATATGGTTCCGATTATCGATGAAAATCGGGCAATTGTTTATCTCGGTTTACAAATACTGAGAGATTCTAACCGTCCCGGGCTGAGGGCGCTACTGAAAAAAACAAATTTAAAAAACGGCGCAGTTTCGGTCGGACAAATTGTATTTTGGTTGGCGCCACGGATCAATGCTGCCGGTAGGCTGGGGGATGCAAATCGATCAGTCGAATTATTAACTACCAACGATGATGCACGGGCTGCTATCCTCGCTACTGAACTGGATCAGGAAAACCATCGACGGCAGGAAATTCAACAGCAGGTTGTCGATGAAGCATTGCGGATGGTGAATGCGCAAATTGATTTATCCCAGGAAAAAGTAGTGGTTCTGGCTGGACATAACTGGCATCCGGGTGTTGTGGGAATTGTTGCTTCCAGAATTAAGGAAGAATATAATCGACCTGCCGTTGTAATTAGTATTAGCAGTGACGGCATGGGTAAAGGCTCGGCCCGTAGCATCAAGGATTTCGATCTCTATAATGCCCTGACGGCCACCAGTGAATTTCTCGATGGCTATGGCGGACACCCAATGGCGGCGGGCTTGACAGTTCGGGAAGAAAGCTTGGGTGATTTTAAATCTGCCTTTGTAAAATATGCCAACGAAAATATTCCGGACGAGAATTTGATCCCAACCATCACGGTTGATGGTGAACTGAGATTAACGGATATCAATACTCGTTTTATGGATTTTCTAGAAAAACTCGGACCGTATGGTCCGGGCAATATGCGACCAAAATTTATTGCTCGAAATTTAGCGATTGCCGGACATCCGCGAGTAATCGGAAAAGGTGATCATCTGCGTTTTCGTGTGCGTCAGGGTCGTACCGTTTTTGATGCCATCGGGTTCAACCTGGCCCGACATTACGAGAAACTGATAACCGGGTTTCCCATTGACATTGCCTTTGTTGTTGAGTCAAATGAATGGCAGGGTCAAAAATTTATTCAATTGAATATCAGAGATATCAAAAGATCGGGAGGAGAAAAATGATATCAACCAGAATAGCAGGAATTGGATTTCAAGTGCCGGCAAATGTGATTACCAATACTGACCTGATAAAATTTATGGATACCAGCAATGAATGGATAATTGAGCGAACCGGCATTGAGCAGCGCCGGTATGTGAGCGCCGGTGAAGGGACTTCGGATCTCGCTACGGCCGCAGCACATAAGGCCATTGCCATGGCTGGCATCGATGTGAGCGAAATCGATTTTATAATCTGCGCTACAATCAGTTCTGATTATTTTTTTCCCGGTTCCGCTTTCCAAGTTCAGGCCAACCTTGGGCTGGCGGATATTGGTGCGTTCGATATCAAAGTTGCCTGCTCCGGATTTGTCTATGGCCTTTCCATAGCGGATCAGTACATCAAAACCGGTCAGTATAAAAATATTCTGCTGATAGGAGCTGAGGTACAGTCTAACGCGCTAAACCTGACTACCGAAGGCCGCGATATGGCCGTTCTGTTTGGTGATGGTGCCGGAGCGGTTATTTTACAACCCAGTGATGGTGAAAGCTTGATTTATTCAACCCATTTACACGCCGATGGTCGACACCTCAAAGACCTGTGGGGTGAGGTGCCAGCCTGCAATCAAAAACCGCATATCAGTCATGAAATGCTGGATCAGGGTCGTCAATATCCAAAAATGAATGGACGGGAAGTTTTCCGTAATGCCCTGAAACGGTTTCCGGCAGTAATTCTGGAAGCGATGGAGAAAAATAATCTGACCCGAGACGATATCACTTTAATTATTCCACATCAGGCGAACCTCAGAATTACCCAGGCGGTAGCCAAGCGCTTAGAGTTGAGCATGGATAAGGTATATAGCAATATTCATAAGTATGGCAATACTACTGCCGCATCAATTCCCATTGCTATGGCCGAAGCGCTGGCAGAAGGGAAATTCAAACGTGGGGATAACCTGGTACTAGCTTCTTTCGGCGCAGGATTTTCATGGGGGTCAGCAGCAATAAAATTTTAACAAATTTGTTAATAATGAAATTAAGGGGATGACAAATGGATAAATTATTTTTTAATGATGAACACCGGCTGCTGATTGATATGGTGAAAGATTTTGCCACATCAGAGGTAGAGCCGGTGGCGCGACAACTCGATGCGGAATCCAGGTTTCCTTCTGAGTTGGTGGCTCAAATGGCCGAACTAGGATTAATGGGGATTCCGGTACCCGAGCAGTATGGCGGAGCTGGTATGGATACGGTGGCTTATGCAGCTTCCGTCATGGAAATGGCCAAAGCCGATGCCTCGGTTGCAATTACTATGGCTGCCCATACATCATTGGGGACCATGCCGATTGTACTTGCCGGAACGGAAGAACAGAAACAAAAATATGTTCCTAAACTGGCGTCTGGTGAGATATTGGGGGCATTCGGGTTAACCGAACCGGGCGCGGGTAGTGATGCCGGAGCAACCAAAACAACTGCTGTAAAAGATGGAAATGAGTATGTAATCAACGGTAGTAAAATATTTATAACCAATGCAGGTCACGCTGGAATTATTAATATCACTACCCAGATAATTGAGGCTGGAAACAATCTTGGTGTCGGAGCATTTATCGTGCCGACAGACACAACTGGACTGAAAATTGGCCCGCCGGAAAAGAAAATGGGCTGGAAAGCCAGTGATACCCGGCAATTGTATTTTGAAGATATGCGAGTATCGGCCGAGAATATGCTTGGTACCCCAGCCGATGGATTTAAAACATTTCTTAAAACCCTGATTGGAGGTCGAATATCGATTGGGGCGTTGGGTGTTGGTACAGCTGAAGGCGCCTATTTGAAAGCACTCAAATATTCCACAGAACGGGTTGCTTTTGGAAAACCGATTCATAAATTCCAATCAGTCAGTTTCAAGTTGGCTGATATGGCGACTGAAATCGAGGCCGCCAAACTGTTGGTGATGCATGCTGCCTGGCTCAAGGATCAGGGGCAGGATGTTACTAAGGAAGCAGCCATGGCTAAATTATTTGCCAGCGAGGTTGCTATGCGCGCAACTACCGAAGCAATCCAGGTACTGGGGGGCTATGGCTATGTGAAAGAATACGATGTGGAGCGCTATTTTCGTGATGCCAAAGTACTTGAAATTGGTGAAGGTACCAGCGAAGTTCAACGCATGATAATCGCACGGGAAATTCTAAAATCGATTCAATAATGGCTAGTAAAAAACCATCCAGATTTAAACAACGTTTTATGGGTCTTGTCGCTTGGGTAAAGGAATTCAGGGTCCAACTGCTTATTTTGGCTGGACTGGTAATTCTACTGTCGTTTCTTTTCCCCGGTGGCAGCACTTTAAAATACAAGTACCAACTGGATGATATTGCAGCGGTTGAGATTATCGCCCCATTTGATTTTAACATCCTCGTTCCCGAGGACCGATTGCAGGAAGATCTTGTGGAAGCCGAGAAATCGGAGCCGTTTCTATTTAACCGCAATCAGGAAATTATTGAGACTCGGATAACGGCCATTGCCGAATTTTTTGATTTTTCCGAGCAGATTCGGGAAGCCAAACAGCAGTTGCAGCGTTCCAAGGATCTGATGTTTCGTTACCGTTACACGGAAGAATACCCGGAAACCAAATCCATGGTAACTTCCGACAGCGCGGCGCTGGCGGTGTTATCGGCGCAATATGCTATCAATTATTCCTTTACGGTTGACAGTGAGCCTTGGAAACTCTTTCTGGCAGCTCCCGAAGAATTGGGACCGCAATATGATTTGGTGATTTTTCAGGAAAATATTGTTCAAATCTGTCGTAATCGCTGGGCAGAAGGCATTTATGATATTTCCATTCGCGATATTACTAGCTATGAGGTGGCGGTAAGCAGCGGTGATGTTCCGATACTGGGCCGGCCAAATAATTATAATGATTTGGAATTAGCCTGGCAGAAAGCCAAAACCGAAATTTATCAGCAATATCCGGAAGATACTGACGACCGGCGAATAATGGTTGACAAGCTGGTTGTTGAATTCATGAAACCCAATCTGATTTATGATAAAGAGACTACCAATCGTCGCCAGGAAGATCGTAAAGATCGGGTTCCACGCTATCGGGGCATGGTTAAAGAAGGGGAGCGGATAGTTGATGAAAAGGATCGTATAACCAGTGAAGTGATGCACAAACTCAATTCTTTGACGGTTGCTATTGCTCAAAAAGAAAGGCTTGAACGCAGTGCCGATGTGCTCCTGGCTTTCCTTGGTCGAATGTTGCTGATTGGTGTAGTCGTCTCGTTTTTCTTTACTTTTCTGTCTGCGTATCGAAAAAAGGTATTCGCCCAATGGAAACTAGTTCTGTTGATGGCACTGATTTTTTTAGTAGAACATGGCCTGGCCTACATATTAGTAATTAAGCTGAGTTTTTCCGAATACCTGATCCCAATAGCTGTAGCGGCAATGGTACTAACAATCCTGTTTGACGCTCGAATTGGTTTTATGGGGGCAGCATCGATTGCAATTTTGAGCGGAATCATTATTGGCAATATTCTTGATTTTGTGGTTGTTTCCCTGTTTCTCTCATCAACTGCTGTATTTTCTGTTCGTCGTCTTAGGAC
>JABMPO010000188.1 GCA_013203015.1 Fidelibacterota bacterium | reverse complement strand
CCCAAGGTTTCCCCCACTGACGACCGAGTTGCATTTGTTGTTGAAACAATGAGCAAAAAGGATAAAAAATATTATAAAAATCTATATCTAATTGATGGGAATGGGAAAAACCGGCGACAATTGACCATTGGTAATAAAGTCGATCACACGCCCCGCTGGTCACCGGATGGTAAAATACTGGCATTCATTTCGAAACGGGAAACGGATAAGGACTCAGCACCGTCCGATCAGATCTGGTTATTATCCCTGGCCGGCGGCGAAGCCCGACCCCTAACCAAATTACCGGCGGGCACCATTGCTGAATTGAACTGGTCACCAGATGGGAAATCACTGGCATTCTTATTTCATCCCCTCGGTAAAGAAATCAAGATGGATGATAAGGGCAAGCCGGAAACGCCGGTTTATCGTCATATTAAGGATATATGGTTCCGCCTGGACGGTTCCGGTTATTTTGACAGCGAGTACACTCACGTTTGGGTAGCCGATGCCCGTACCGGCAAGACGCGTCAATTAGTGGAAGGCTCATACAACGATCAAAGCATTGCCTGGTCCCCCGACAGCAAAGAAATTGCCTTCATTTCTTTTCGCCATCCCGATTGGCAATTGCGTTTGGAGGAACAGAAAATTTATACGATTCCTGCAGCTGGAGGAGCGATCAATAAGATTCCCACCGCAACCGGGCCAAAAGACGGTCTGTCATACTCGCCGGATGGCCAGTTTCTGGCCTATTTCGGGCACGAAAAACCCTATCTCGGTTGGGGTGTTGCCAGTTATATTTTAAATGTCCTCGATCAGAAAGGCCAGGTCCACCGCCGCTTTGGCGAAAAACTGGATCGCACGGCCTATCCGGTAACTTTGGGTGATATTACGCCGGCATTTGCTATCGAGCCACCTTGCTGGTCGCCTGCCGGCGATTTCATTTTGTACCGGGTCAGCAGTAATGGTGGTCAGCCAATCGTCCGCGCCGATTTGTCTTCCGGGGCAACCGAGTATCTCACCGAGCCGGGATTAGTATCCATAACCGGTGCATTGGATGTAACCGGAAATAAATATGTATTTCACGGAGCAGGGCTTGACGCACCAGACGAGCTTTATTCGCTGGATCTAAATAACCGGAAAATCCGACAACTTACATCGTTCAATAAAAATTATTGCCGCAGTCGAAATTTCTCGGCGGCAGAAGAGCTGATTTTCTCAAATGGTACTCAAGAACTGCAGGGCTGGTTGGTTAAGCCACCAGATTTCAACCCAAAAAAGAAATACCCGTTAATTCTGAATATTCATGGCGGACCCCGCTGCCAGTACGGGAATACCTTTTTTCATGAAATGTATATTCTGGCCGCGGCCGGTTATGTTGTGCTGTATACCAATCCCCGAGGGAGTCAGGGTTACGGGGAAAAATTCGCTGAAGCCATTGCCGCCCGCTGGGGTGAGCCGGCCATGTCAGATTTGCTGGCCGCGGTTGATCACCTCTTGGAAATGGGATTTATTGATGAAAACAGAATGGGTGTTACCGGCGGCAGTTACGGGGGCTATATGACCAACTGGATCGTGACCCATAGCGACCGGTTCAAGGCAGCGGTTACCCAGCGCTGTGTTTCAGATTTGGCATCCATGTTTGGCAATTCTGACATCGGTTATGATATGGCTTATGAATTTGGTGGGCCTCCCTGGGAAAACAGGGCCGTTTACCGCGAATGGTCGCCCATTACCCATATCGAAAACTGCCATACCCCGTTGTTGATAATTCATAGCGAAAATGATTTACGCTGCAATATTGAACAAGGCGATCAGGTTTTTAATGCGCTTAAATACCTGAAGCGGGAAGTGGAATATGTTCGCTTTCCAGAGGAACCCCACGGCTTATCCCGCCATGGTCGCCCCGACCGCCGTGAAGCCCGCCTGAAATTTATTATCGAATGGTTTGATAAATATCTGAAACCAGCGATTGATTACTGAGAATAGCATGGGGAAATTGCGGGTTGCAGTGTTATTCGATATGGATGGTGTGATTATCGATTCGGAAGGGTTATATGAAAAAGTACAGAAAATTGGGCTTGAGCGTTATAACCTCAAATTGAGACAGGAAGATTACCTGCGCTTTAAAGGCTTATCGGAAGCAGCGGTTTTTGACATTCTCGAAAAAGACTACAACATGCAATGGGATCGCGGTGTAGTTATCGCAGAAAGTCACCTGTTATTGTTAGAAGAGTTCCGTAAAAAGCTGAAATACATGCCTGGTTTTCCTGAGATTATTACGCAGCTTGATAAGCAGTTTTTGCTGGGATTGGTAACATCAACTGGGCGCGATTTTCTTGCTCAAATCGATCAAATTCTAGCCGTGCGAAAATTTTTCGCAAAAATTGTGGCCGGGGGTGATACAATCAAGACTAAACCTGATCCGGAACCATATACGCAAATAATGCAGTTGCTGCAGGTTGAACCAGCTAATTCGGTAGTCATTGAAGATTCTGTTAACGGCGTCCGGTCCGGGAAAGCCGCCGGCGCTCGGGTCATCGGCTTATCGGCAACCTATTCAGCCAAT
>JABMPO010000187.1 GCA_013203015.1 Fidelibacterota bacterium | reverse complement strand
TGGCTGCTACCGGGCAGACCTGCTCGCAGGGGGCGTTTTCGCAATGCTGACAGGCCACTGGTTGGTGGACCATTTCCGGGCTATCTTCCGGGCCACTGAAATAGCGGTCCATTCGTATCCAGGCCATCTCTCGGCCATTAGCAACTTCCTTTTTACCAACAATTGGAATATTATTTTCACTCTGACAGGCGATGGAACAGGCGTTGCAGCCGGTGCAGGTGTTTAGATCGATCGTCATACCCCATTGATAACCTTCGTCGTATTCCTTTTCCTCCCACAGCGATTTCAGCGGTGGATGTTCCACCGCCTCGCTGGCGAAATCGGGATGCTGTCGGTATTCATCCAATGTGGCTTCCCGGTAAAGCACCGGCAATCGATCCTGAATGGCATCTGCGGCCAGTTTTTCCAGGTCCAAACCGTGGTGGTCCTGGGTGCACGCTAATTCGTAAGTGGCATTAGTTTTGGTAATTGCTGCTCCGGGAAGAATATAGAGGCGGTCACTGGTGCGTAGTGGGTAGGCATTGACGCCAACTCCAGTACCGATTCGGCCGGCGGATTCGCGCCCATAACCTAAAGCCAGGGATATCGTGAAATCAGCCTGGCCGGGCATGATCCAAACCGGCTCTCTGAGCGACCGTCCATTAACCGCGATTTCGATTACATCGAAATTGCTTACGTTCAGTGCTTCGGCTGTTTTGCTGTTCATTACCGCCGCGTTATCCCAGGTCAATTTGGTGATCGGATCCGGCAATTCCTGGAGCCAGCCGTTATTGGCAAAACGGCCGTCAAAACTGGCATTGGAAACAGTCAGGGATATTTCGAAGTTGTTGACTGAAGGGGGCGTACTCTTGAAATTTGTATTTAAAATATTTTTCAGCAGGCGATTAGAGATTTGTGGTGCTGACTTCTTCGCTGCGGAAGCTAAAATTCCATCATGCAGAACCCGCCGCCAGGATTTATCAAAATTTGCTGACAGTAGAATGGTTTGCCAGGTTTTTTGTACCTCATCGTAGCCATTGGTTTTTTCACCGCTGGCCAGCAGACTTAATAATTCTACAGCGCTGATCGCACTGAACAATGGTTCGATCTGAGGTTGAATAATACTCTTGGTGCCGTTGATACTTGTGGCATCACCCCAGGCTTCCAGAAAATGGGTCTGATTGATATGCCAATTCACTAATTGGGAAGTTTCATCCACATGGGAACTGAGATGGACGGTGTTGTCAACCTTGCCCAGAGCTGCGGCAAATCCCAAATCGGCAGGGGCATTGTAAACCGGATTGCCGCCCAGCATGACCAGATAATCAATCTCACCGGCTTCCATATTATTCACCAAATTCGTCAAGGCGGTAGTCGACGGTAACTCAGAGTCCTTCAAATTGTAATAATCGATAGTCTCACCAGTATTGCCCAGGGCTGAATTCATCAGCAGAACCAGAGCGTGGACCTGGGCTGGTTGGCGGCGTCCGGCCACGATCAGGTTTTGACTACGGTGGGTCAGTAAATCTTTGGCGACCGCTTTGATCCACTTGCGATCGGTGGTGAATTCGGTGACCGGTAACTCGATTCCAGCTGGTAACGCCAGTCCCAGATTTTGTAGTTCGTGCGCCAGGGCTATGGTGAAAGCTGGTATCTGTGATGTTGGGATGTTCAGGCGATGATCGGCCATGCCGCCGGTAACGGTAAAGCCGGGCTCCACCACGTACAAGCGATTCATGGAATCATTTTCCGACTCTACCCGTCGGCCTTCCGCGAAACCTTTGGTGTTGGTAATTGCGGCAGTTTCAAGGTGCAGAAAATCGCTATCCAGCGCCAGGATCACCTGCGCAGTATTCAGCCGGAACCGGGGCTGATAAATTTTGCTGGTGGCGGCCTTGATGCCGCTGTAAATATTTTCATCGGAAATTGGTTCCCAGGTGACCCAGCGGGCTTTGGGGAATTGCCGGACAAAATTGGCTTTAAGTCGGGCCAGGGTGGGTGAGGCGAAAGCTTCGGAAAGGATGGCGAGACCATCGCCTTGGCTATCCTTGAAATCAGAATAGGTAGTGCGCCAGTGAGCAATAAAATTCTTCCATTCGCTAGAGGTACCATTGTTCAGCACTGTCAGGGAGCGATCTGGGTCGTAAAGATCGAGAATAGCAGACTGGACGAAAGAGTTGGCGGCACCCAGTGAGGCCGGATGAGCTGGATTGCCTTCCAGTTTAGTGGGGCGGCCTTCATGATTTTCAACTAACACACCAATATTTTCCAGTCCCAAGGGCATGGTGGTGGCATAGAATTTTGGTACACCAGGGATGAGGTTTTCCTGACCGACTACATAGGGAATAATTTTTTCAACCGGCCGGCGACAACCGGCCAATCCGGCTAGAGCCAGAGAAGCGCCCATTAGAGATAAAAATGTGCGCCTTGAAACCGGATCATTCAATTCGGAGGTGCCTTCCGGAAATTCCCTTTCTACAATCTGCTTGAATTCGTCTGAATCGGCCAATTGGTCCAGGCTGCGCCAGTAAGTTTTCCCTGTTTGCTTAGTCAAATTTTTCATCGATGGCAGGCAGAACAATCTTCGGATGGTTGAATATTACGTTCAGTTATGTACTGGTGGGCCAACTCAAATTGGTCGGCAGGTGGTGTCCAATTCATATTGGTAACTTCCGATAATAGCCGTAAATGTTGAACAGGATTACGGTGGCAGTCGATGCACCAGCCCATACTTAAAGGTTCCACCAATTTCACCACTTCCATTTCGGCAACGTTGCCATGGCAACTGGCACAGCCAACACCGGCATTAATATGAGCGGAATGGTTGAAATAAGCATAATCCGGTACTTTGTGCACGCGTATCCACTCCATTGGTTTACCGGTGGTCCAGCTTTCACGGATGGGTAATAATTTTTTGCTTTCCGGTAGGATTAATTGGTGACAATTCATGCAGGTTTGGGTGGGTGGCAGACTGGCGGTGGCGGCAGTTTCGACGGTGGTGTGGCAGTAGCGGCAATCAATGTTCAGATCACCGGCATGCAGCTTATGGCTGTAGGGCACCGGCTGCTTGGGCTGGTAACCTACATCAGTATATTTAGGTGAGCCAAACCACCAAATTAAAAAAACAAAGCCGATTAGTATAATCGGCGCGCCAACCGCTAAAAGGAAGGGCAGCTTATTTGTCCATTTTGGAAAAATCTGCGCCAAATCTATTTATCCCCATCGCTATCTTTGGAGGGAATATACGGTATTAGTTCGGTAAAATTAATTTTTTCAAGAATCGCTGTTACCTGATTCTCTATATCCCGCATTTTTTCAATGATCGGCTGACAAATTTGTGTCCGTCTGCAATCTTTAAAATCATCCTCAAGGCAGCTGACCATATGTGATGGACCTTCAATAACTTCGATGACTTCTCTGAGAGTTATTTCGATTGGTGTTTTCAATAGACGATATCCACCATGGATGCCCTTAACCGACTCCACTATTTCCGCTTTTACCAATTTCTGGAGGACCTTAGAAAGGAAATCAGCGGGCAAATTGAGAGCTGTAGCCAGGTCATCTTTGGTATATATGGCATTATCGTTCCGGCCAGCCAAAAACCCCACTACCAGGATTGAATAATCGGCAGCTTTACTGATACCAAGCACGGATAAATATTGTTTTTGTGATCAATTTCATGGTTAATGAAAGAATACCTGCCGCGATAATAAAACGGTTAAAAATAATGATCAAGAGAAAAGTGGACAATTAGAGTCCAGATTTAAATATCGTAGTAGATGCCGTCCCTTAGAGGGCTGGTATCAATTCGGTAACGAGGTGAGTTGAGACAATAGATGCTTGACTCTGCAGCATGGAAAAACCTTTCAGGTCTCGTTTTGCGACCTGGAAGGTTACTCAGAATCGATATTAGTTTGGCATAATACAGTTTTGTTTGTATATTTCGCCATATAACGAAATGAAGTATTATTAATTATGCGAACGGAAATCAAATTATTTAAAGCTCTATCCGACACTAATCGGATCCGGATATTGAAAATGCTGGAAGTCCGACCACTCTGCGTCTGCGAAATCACCGAGATTTTAGGCTTGGCCCCATCAACAGTATCTAAACACTTGTCACTGCTGCGAGACACTGAATTGATTGGCGATATCAAGGAAGGCAGATGGGTCAATTACCACCTGCAGGCCGGAGCAGATGATGAACGGGTCCAGCAGTTATTGAATTTGTTGGCCGAATGGCTGCCAGAAGATAAAATTATAAAAAGTGATCAACAAAAGGCTGGTGAAGTCGATCGCAATATTCTTTGTGCAAGCTGATATGAATTGGCGCGCAGAAATTAAATATCTAATCTGGATTGTCGGTGGTTTTATTATATTCTATTTTCTGCCAGTGGAGGGGGACCTACTGGCGGAAGCGGTGACTGCCGCATTATCTCTGGCCAAATGGTACGCCCGTGAGCATGTGCTGTTATGTCTGATACCAGCCTTTTTCATTGCCGGTGTGATCGCGGTATTCGTTAGTCAGGGTGCGGTTATCAAATATTTTGGCGCTGCTGCCAAAAAATGGCTGGCCTACCTGATTGCCTCCGTATCCGGCTCAGTACTGGCAGTCTGTTCCTGTACAATCCTGCCGCTATTTTCCAGTATCTACAAAAGGGGCGCCGGTATTGGTCCGGCGGTGGCTTTCCTGTATTCCGGTCCCGCTGTGAATATTCTGGCTATGATTCTGACTGCCCGGATTCTGGGCTTTAAACTGGGGGTGGCCCGCATCATCGGGGCAGTATTGTTCAGTATTGTGATCGGACTGATCATGCAATTCATCTATCGCCGGGAAGAGACGGAAAAAGCCGCTGGTTTGCAGGTCCCGGAAATGGCCGCCACACGTCCGCTCTGGCATACTGCGGCGCATTTTTTTATTCTGGTAATCATTCTTGTTTTTGCCACCTGGGCACCACCTGAAAAAATGCTTGGTGTCTGGGCATCGATCTGGGCTATCAAATGGAAACTGGTGAGTCTGGCAGGATTGGCTTTGTCGCTATCATTGGTTTATGTCATCGGTCTGAATCGCTACCGCGTCATGGCCGGGATTATTGTGGTGGCAATTGTTGGCTGGCTATTCCCCCTGCAACCATTGGTTCCATTTTTAATCGGGATAGTTTTGCTGGTTTTGTTACTGCTAACCACTCCGGGAGAATCACAGGAATGGCTGAATTCCACCTGGGGTTTTGCCAAGCAGATTTTGCCACTCCTGGTAGCGGGTGTACTGGTAGCGGGCTTCCTGCTGGGTTCGCCGGCAGGTGGTCGGGGGCTAATTCCGGAAAATTGGGTAGCTGGTCTGGTTGGTGGTAATTCACTGGCAGCTAATTTTTTTGCGGCGATAGTGGGAGCCTTCATGTATTTTGCCACCCTGACCGAAGTACCGATCCTGCAGGGGTTAATCAACAGTGGAATGGGACAGGGACCGGCGCTGGCGCTGCTGTTGGCAGGACCAGCATTATCGCTACCGAATATGCTGGTAATCCGCAGTGTAATGGGCACGGAAAAAACGATTGTATTTGTATCGCTGGTGGTGGTAATGGCAACCATTACTGGAATGATTTTCGGATTATTAATCTAACATTGGAGTTGAAATGAGTGGGGGAAAACGACTATTTACAATTGGTTTCTGTTTATTGATAGCGGCTTGTGGGGGCAAACAGCAAGAAACGCGACTGGCTGAAAACCAAGTGGAGTCGCTGGCAAAGCCGCTGATAACATTTGTCGAATTGGGCTCGGTGAATTGCATTCCCTGTAAGCTGATGGTGCCGGTAATGGAAGCAGTTGAGCATAAATACGGTGATCAATTACAGGTTATTTTCCATGATGTGATAAAGCAGCCTGAATACGGCCGACAATATGGAATTCGTTTAATTCCGACCCAGGTTTTTCTGGATCGTAATGGAGCCGAGCTGTTCCGCCATGAAGGATTTTTTGCCGAAGATTCCATCGATGTCTTCCTGCAGAAACAGGGACTGGTAGCCAAATAGGATGCTGACGGAATTATTCACGACACTCGACGGCGCTCTCCGGTCCAGCTTCGGGTGGGCAGTGCTGGCTGCCAGCGGTTGGGGGATTATCAGCGTTTTGCTGAGTCCCTGCCATTTGACCAGTATTCCTCTGGTGGTGGGCTTTATCAGCAAACAGGATGGGGTAAATGTCAAACGTTCCATCGGACTGGCACTGGTTTTTGCGGTTGGAATTCTATTATCGATTGCAGTGATCGGCGGAATTACGGTCGGGCTGGGTCGGATGCTGGGCGATGTTGGCCGGTTGGGTAATTTTCTGGTGGCCGGAGTATTTTTTCTGGTTGGGTTATACCTGCTGGATCTGGTGCGCTTGCCCCAGAGTGGGATTAATCTTCAGCGCTTTAATTTTGGTGGTATCGGCGGGGCACTACTGTTGGGACTGATTTTCGGTCTGGCACTGGGTCCCTGCACTTTTGCCTTCATGGCACCGGTTCTGGGAGCGGTGCTGCATTTGTCGGCAACCAGTCCTGCGAAGGCCGGTATTCTGCTGGCTGGCTTCGGTGTTGGTCACAGCCTGGTGATTGTTCTGGCTGGGACTCTAACCGGCTGGGTCCAAAACTATTTGAACTGGTCGGAAAACTCCCGGGGAACGTTAATCCTGCGCCGTGTCTGCGGCGTCTTGATAATTATTGGTGGGATTTATCTCCTGACCACAGCTTAAAGATTTTATAAAGAATAAAGGTGAAAAAATGATCAGTATTTTAGTTGCCGGACCCGGTTGCATGAATTGTACCAAACTGGCTCAAATGTGCAATGAAATCGTTGTCGATAAGGACATTGATGCAGTGGTTGAAAAAGTCACTGATTTGCACCAGATAACCGCCCTCGGTGTAATAATGACACCGGGATTGATCATTAATGGCAAGGTAATCAGCAGCGGGAAAGTGCCTTTGAAAAGTACATTGGAAAGCTGGATTATGGCAGAAGTTAATTAATCGTATCCTTCCAGGTCGCAGATCGAGACTTGGGAGGTTATTCAATTAATATTAACATTGTTTAAGGATGCCATCCCTCGCAGGGATGGCATCCTTAAAAAAGAAATATGGAAAAACTCACTAAACAATTATCCTTTCTGGACCGCTGGTTGACGCTGTGGATCTTTCTGGCTATGTTTGCCGGTGTAGCTATCGGCTACCTTTTCCCGGGAGCGGAAGGGTTTATCGCCCGATTTCAGGTCGGTACTACCAATTTGCCGATTGCCATCGGGTTGATCCTGATGATGTATCCACCGTTGGCGAAGGTACGCTACGAAGAACTGGGGGATGTCTTCCGCAACTGGCGAGTGCTGGGATTATCACTGGTGCAGAACTGGGTAATTGGACCGATTCTGATGTTCGTGCTGGCAATCGTTTTTCTGCGGGATCACCCGGATTTCATGACCGGCCTGATCATGATCGGCCTGGCCCGTTGCATCGCAATGGTTATCGTCTGGAATGAATTGGCTCGTGGTGATAATGAATATGTGGC
>JABMPO010000186.1 GCA_013203015.1 Fidelibacterota bacterium | reverse complement strand
ATATATACCACTTCATTGTTAATTAAATATGTATAACATTAGCACGACTATTCGTAATGAACGGGTCGGAGGTTCGAGCCCTCTCGGTGGCTCTAATGTGTAATTATCGGGTCGGAGGTCCGTGGCTTTTTTTTGTACAGCAAGCATCCCTGCTTGTCGACCCCAAACCACAAAAAATACTTTAGCAATTATATTGTAGGGACAACACCGGTTGTCCCTACTTACCCTAACGAATAAAATTTACTAAATCAATCATCCTCGACTTTTTCGATGCGGAAAAATGGTTTTTTCTTTCCTTTAGGCGACCTGCGGGTAGTCTGCTCTGCGAATGGATCGCCACGCTTTTTCGGCTGCTGTTGAAGAAAGCTCCAAAAATAAACTAGCCCGACACCAATGAATATTAACCAGAACCACATAAATCGATAGAATTACTTAACTGCCAGTAATTCAACTTCAAAAACCAGGGTCGCATTGGGCGGAATCACACCACCGGCGCCCCGTTCGCCATAAGCCAGATGGGGTGGTATTGTCAGTTTGCGCTTTCCGCCGACGCGCATGCCATCAACACCTTCATCCCAGCCTTTAATAACCTGACCAGCACCGAGTGCAAACTCAAACGGTCCGCGACCCGGTTGGAGCGAAGTATCAAATACTTTACCATCTTCAAACATCCCGGTATAATTTACCGACACGGTTTTACCGACAGCGGCCAAATCGCCATCACCAATCACTTCATCTACAGAGACCAATCCACTGCTTGATTCCACCATTTTTCCTGCCTTTCCGGATTCCTTAGAGCCGCATCCGATAAATATGACAGCCGCCATGATTATAATCAACCATCCCGATTGTCTGTTTATTCTGTTTACCAACATTAATACTCCTTAATTTTAAAGGGCAAGTTTACATACAGGTGATAAATTCTTGCACTTGAAATCGTGACTTAATAAGTCACATTACCAAATAAACCGTAGCTGTTCCTATGCATTGCATTTAGAAAGGTTTCCGAGATAAATTAATATCATGCAGGCTGAATCCACCTTGTTTAAATCCCAGCTTCCACCATTGGCTGACCGTGTGCGCCCCCGCGGTCTAACAGATTATATTGGTCAGGAACATCTGGTTGGTGATCAGAAGATCCTGGCGCATCTGGTCGAGCAGAAAAAACTGTTCTCCCTGATATTATGGGGACCGCCCGGTACGGGTAAAACCACCCTGGCAAGGATTATAGCCCGTAGCACCGATTCCGCTTTTCATGAAATATCGGCTGTTTCCAGTGGGGTCAAAGACTTGCGCAACATAATTAATAAAGGAAATGCCAATCGCGAGCTTGGGAAAAGTACCCTGCTGTTTATTGATGAAATCCACCGTTTCAGCAAATCCCAGCAGGATGCGCTGTTGCATGCCGTTGAAGAAGGTATCATAATTATTATTGGTGCTACCACCGAAAACCCTTCGTTCGAGGTAATTGGCCCGCTTCTTTCCCGCTGCCGGGTCTTACGATTGAATGCACTTGATGAAACTGCGCTCGGCGCTATTCTGGATCAGACTTTCAAAACCGATATTCTATTGATGCCGGCTAAAATTGAAATGCCCGCGGATGTTCGAGATCGACTGATACAATCTGCTGGTGGCGATGCCCGCAAGCTGTTGAATGCCCTGGAGGTTGCCTTCGATTTGATCGGCGGCAATGGGCAGATCACCATGGACATCCTCAACGAGGCGCTGCAGTCCCGGGCGCAATTATACGATAAGACCGGGGACTATCATTATGATACGATCAGCGCTTTTATCAAGAGCGTTAGAGGCAGTGATCCTGATGGGGCGATTTATTGGCTGGCCTTAATGCTGGAAGGCGGCGAAATGCCGGAATTCATTGCCCGGCGTTTGATAATCCTCGCTTCAGAAGATGTTGGCAACGCCGATACCCGCGCCTTGCCGCTGGCTGTATCCGGTTTTCAGGCCGTCCATATGATTGGTATGCCTGAAGCCGCAATTGT
>JABMPO010000185.1 GCA_013203015.1 Fidelibacterota bacterium | reverse complement strand
GTTCCAGTTATATTCCCGCTATATTTTGTCTTACTCCCGGGCGATACTGGCTTCCCTGGCAGGATTTTTATTGGCGGTAGCTTTCACTTATTTTTTCAAACAATATGCTTTCTCAAGGTTCGTAATATTGGCAGCGACTATACTCGTGTCCATATTTTTACCGGGCTGGCGCATGATAGTACATTTCCTTATTTCGCGGGGTTGGTTCCGGCCGGTTAAAAGTCGCCAGTTGTTGTTCGCACGGAAGACAATCATTGTTGGCACCGATGAAGAAGGTCAACGGATTGGCAGAAAGCTTATCAAACGATTCGATACCGGTTTAGAGATAATCGGATTTTGTGACGATGACGTTTCCAATCCAGACGAACTGCCACTGCCATTCATTGGCAAGCTGGAAGATATTCGTGAAATCGTTAATTTGCGCGGTGTTCGGGAGCTGATTTTCTCGAGTGGTGAATTGTCAAACGAGCGAATTTTACGCATAATGGAAATGACTCGGGATTTGAATTTGACTTATCGGATGGTTCCGCGTAAACAGGATATCTTACTAGGCAAAGCACTAGTTGAGGATATCGGGGACTTTTCATTTATTAATATCGAATACCCTTTGTTCAGGAGTCTACATTTTATCTCAAAACGGGTATTTGATCTGGTTGCTGCCGGATTATTAGGAATTGTAATGTTACCGGTGATTACGATCTATCGAATTACCGGTAACATAAAAAAGGTTGAATTTTGGGGACCCGATGGTACAAAATTCGAGGCCGAATTTATTACCGCTAAGGGCCGTTTTGTAAGACATTTGCCATTGTTATGGCAGGTAGTGATTGGAAAAATGAGTGTTGTTGGGGCTTCATTGGTGAATACTGCCAATGTTGATCCTCAGATCATGTTCCGTCCGGGCCTGACCGGTCTCGACCGGATCCGAAAAATTAATTACACGTCGGAGGATCGGCGTTTACTGAACCATTATTATCTTCAACATCAGACTTTTACGCTGGACTTGGAAATAATTATGAAATCAGTATTTGGAAACTGATATGAATAATGTAGTACTTGAATTTGAAAAACCAATTGTTGAATTGGAAAATAAATTGCTAGAATTACGTTCTCAAAATATTGCTGGGAGCGAATTGGCTCAGGAAATTGAAGAATTAGAAAAGAAACGCCAGCGTACCATTAACAAAATATTTGGTAATCTGACCCGTTGGCAACGTGTGCAACTGGCACGCCATCCACAAAGACCCTACAGCCTCGATTATATTAATTATCTGTCACCCGATTTCCTGGAATTGCATGGTGACCGATTCTTTGCCGATGATCCGTCGATTGTTTGTGGTATTGGTACCATCGAAGGTAAACGGGTCATGTATCTTGGCCAGCAGAAAGGACGCAATACTAACGATAATCTTCATCGTAATTTTGGGATGATGCGGCCTGAAGGCTATCGAAAAGCGTTGCGGGTAATGAAGCTGGCTGAAAAATTTAATGTCCCAATAATATCATTAATTGATACCATGGGGGCTTTCCCCGGTCTTGGTGCAGAGGAGCGTGGTCAGGGTGAAGCAATTGCCCGGAATCTATTCGAAATGAGTCAGATCACTGTGCCGATTTTGATTATTGTGATCGGCGAAGGCGCCAGCGGTGGAGCACTGGGTATAGGAGTGGGTGACCGATTTTTAATGCTGGAGAATACCTGGTTTTCCGTGATCAGCCCGGAAGGCTGTGCCTCTATTTTGTGGCGCGATGCAGCCAAAGCTCCGGAAGCTGCTGATGCCATGAAAGTAACTTCGGCCGATCTGTTGGATATGGGGATTTGCGACCGAGTGATCAATGAACCCCTGGGCGGAGCTCATCGCGATCACAAGGGAATGTGTGAGATACTTAAGAATGAGATTTTAATCGAGCTGACCGAATTGGAACTGTTGAGTACGGATGATTTACTCGAACACCGCTTTGATCGCCTCAGTAACATTGGAAATTATTCGGAAAGCAAGTGATTGAGAATCAGTACCTGACACGGATTTATTATCGGGATATCGATCAAATGGGGGTGGTTTATTACAACCGCTATTTTGAATATTTTGAAGCCGCCCGGACCGAATTACTACGCTCAATTGGTCTTGAAGTCACCCTTATAGAGCAACGGGGCTATTATCTGCCAGTAGTATCAGCCCATTGTGATTATCACCGATCAGCACAATTCGACGATGAAATTACTATTATCAGCCGGATCGACAGCTTCATGGGAGCAAGGTTGCGGATCGATTATCAGGCCACATTGATTTCAGATGACCGGTTGCTGGCAAGCGGCTACACCGAGCACTGCTTTACGAATAAAGACGGAAAACCGACCCGCCCTCCGGGATTTTTTAGATCACGGATACGGGAGCATCTAAATGGCTAACGAAGTCATTTTTATTTTGCAGACCGTAATCGGTCTGTGCTTTGCTTTAGTAGCATTTCGATTAGGTAAAAATTGGTTGTATGCCTATATCGCAATGGCAATTGTACTGGCTAATATATTTGTTACCAAGCAGTTTGATTTATTTGGGCTATCGGCTACTGGCGGTAATGTATTGTACGGATCAATTTTTCTGGTAACCGATCTGTTGTCGGAACATTACGGAAAAGCCACGGCGCGAAAAGCTGTAATTATTGGTTTTTTTGGCGCCGTCTTTTATCTGATCATGTCGCAGTTGATACTGTTATATACCGTCAATGATGTCGACTGGGGCGCTGGCGCCGGTATGGATACGATTTTTACTACCGGCCCGGCAATAATTCTTGCCAGTTTAAGCGCCTACATGATCTCACAATTACATGATATTTGGGCTTTTCATCTTTGGAAAAAGAAGTTTAAAGGGAAATATTTGTGGCTGCGAAATAATCTTTCAACATTTGTGAGCCAGGCGATAGACAGTATTATATTTACGTCCCTGGCGTTCGGATTTTTACCAATCCTGTTTCGTAATCCTGAAGGATTATTGCCCTGGGCTGATCTGGTTGAAATAATTATTACAACTTATCTTTTAAAATTAGTTGTGGCTGCAATCGATACTCCATTTATATATTTAAGTTATCGTTTTAAACCGGGGGACCTGGTATCATAATAACGCATTTGGAAATAGTCCCATCTGCTATCGTGCTGAATAAGGAGAAACAATGAAGCGAATTTTTATCGGGGCCGGAATATTATTAATTATGGCCTGTACTGCCAAAGCCCCGGAATTTCCCTGGGCGAATAAATCGTTTGAAGCTGTTCAGAAATCTGCTGGTGAAAAACTGATCATGCTTGATTTTTATACCGAATGGTGAAGTTGGTGCAAGCGGCTGGATGCCGATGTATTCCCAGATGAAAAGGTTATTGAATTTGCCAATTCAAATCTTGTAGGTATTCGTGTTGATGCCGAAAAAGGAATTGGTCCG
>JABMPO010000184.1 GCA_013203015.1 Fidelibacterota bacterium | reverse complement strand
TTACAGTTCCTGGGCTATTATTTTATTGGGTTTGCCACTGATTATAGCTTATGGCTCGATCATGGAAATCAACGGCTGGACGCTGCTGGCGCTTTCAGTATTCGGATTAATCCCATTGCTGTTAATAGCCGGCGCTCTGGCATTGATTGTTGCCGTAATTCTGGTTCGTTTATCGGAATTTGTGAAGCTGCGCACCAGCTTCATTCTGCTGGGTTTCAGCCTGGTGGGATTATTTTTAGTATACCGTCAATTTAACCAGGCTGAAATGGTGGTTGCCGGCGACATCAGCAGTATGCGCTACCTGGGACGTTACATCAGCAATTTAAGCCGGATTCCATTTCCGATTGCGCCCGGTTACTGGTTTACCCAATCTTTCCAGTCGATTATAAACACCGACCGACTATCGTTATTATTTTATATGGGATTGTTGATCACCACAATGTTGGTCAGCCGCGAATTAATGATTGCCACCGCCCGGAAATTGTACTATCGTAGCTGGCAGGTTCTGCAATCCCGCTCACGGATAATTTCCAGCAAGCAATCCCGTTCTGGCTTCATTGTTAAACGCTGGTTTGGTAAACCCCAGACCCAGGCCTTGTTTATCAAAGATCTGATCCAGTTCCAACGTACTCCTCAGCAATGGATCCAATTTCTGATATTTCTGCTCATGATAATGATCTACATCGTCAACCTGTCGCGAATTCAGTATGGTCTGCAATCCGCCAGTGATTTCTGGCAGCGCCTGGTTTTTATTCTGAATTTTGGTTTCAGCGGTTTTATAATGGCCAGCTTGATCACCCGCTTCGTTTTTCCGTTGATCAGCATGGAAGGTCAGAATCGCTGGGTATTGATTTCTGCACCCTTGTCAATCAATCAAATTTTCCGGCAGAAATTGATCTTATCGGTGACGATATTTTTCATTCTGGCGGAGCTGGTGGCAATTACCTCGGGCTTGCTGCTACGGCAGGAATTGACGTTAATTATTATGACATCTGGGATGCTGCTGTTGATGAGTGTTGCCCTAACTAGCTTGTCGCTGGGTCTGGGTGCTGTTTTTCCATTGTATCATGAAACCAATCCCATGCGGATTGTATCAGGGCTGGGTGGAATAATCGCGATCCTGCTGAGCCTGGTCTACCTGGGACTGATGATCTTGGCCATGATCGCCTTGTATGGCAGTTACCTTCGTGTTGGTTCGCCATTATATAGTTTTGGTCTGATCGGGGGAATATTATTATTCAATTTGATTGTAATCGTTTTGCCATTAAAAATTGGGCTGTCGGCTTTTAAGAAATCCATGTTTCAATGATTAGCAAGGACGCATTATCATCAATACAAATTATTAAATGATTACCGTCCCGGTAACACGTCAGAAAGGGATCAACCGGGTACATGGAGATATGACATATGGTGAGGTGATTATAATGAATTATTGACTATTTTGCCCTTAAATTCTCCTATCACTTTCAAATATGGAGGGAATTATGATTGTTGGGAGATGGAAAGCAAATTATTATTTCGGAGCTTTGAAATATGCTCAGAAAGCAGGGGCTGAAGGATTTGATTGGGACGATATGGTTAAGGATCTCAAACTAACCAATTCCCAAGCAAATAATATTAACGCTTATGCATATCAAAATTCAATGTCTCCTATACTAGATAGGAACATTGAATCTGATAAATGGATATTAGCTATAGAGGGAGAGAAATTACTACTTGAATATGATGAATTAGAACACGCTAGGAAAAGCTCAAGAAATGCTATTTTTATTGCTTGTGGGGCCATGCTGATTAATATAATTGTTTCAGGATTTATGATCAGCTTTAGCAAATCTGATGGTAAGAATATAAGTGAAATGAATACGACAATATCTGATATTCATGATGTAATTGAGGATTATGATAAAGATTTAATTGTCTCCAATCTCAAGTGATATGGGGTTTTAATGTTGGATAAAAATTGTTGTCCCATTTAAAGTGAATCAAAATCCCATTTAATTTGATTTAGGTAACCTTCCAGATTAAACCAAGAAACCTGGAAGGTTGCTGTTTTTCGGAACAAAATCCTTTGACCAGTGTTGAAATATACTTTTAACTTACCGACCGGTAAGTAAGTGAATTAAATGGAAAAGAAAGTCAACAACAAAAAAATCATTTTCCGGGAGGCGGCCCGACTGTTTTCGGAAAAGGGATATGAACGGACATCAATGCGGGCGATTGCGGAAGCGGCAGGGGTATCCAAGCCAGCGATCTACTATTATTTCCCCAATAAAGATGCCTTGTTTGAGGATATGCTCAATGCCGCAGTAGAGCAAGTTCAGGAAGTGCTGGAAAAAATTCAAGATTCTACCATGACTCCCATTGAGAAATTGATTGAAATAGCAGTCAGTCGTTTTACCATGTACCTGGAATATCCGGAGCTTTCTAAATTTTTGACCGATATTGCGGTTTGGAATATCAAGAAAAAAATAATGCTGAACTTTATAAAAAAGCATCAGGGAATCGATGCTATTGTGAATGATATTGTGGCCGAGGGCATTGCAACCGGTCAGTTTCGATCCGGGATCGATCCTACGTTGGCGACGACTATGTTTCTGGGCGGACTGAATATGTATATGATGACCCATATTAAAACCGGCGAAGGCGAAATAACCTCAGCCAAAGCCCGGGAATTCGTGACAACTATTATCGATGGAATCGGACTAAGCCAATGATTTGCAACCTAGATCAAGCGGAGATTTTTGTTAGATGAAATTTTTAAAAATATTGTTAATGCTGATTACGGGATTTTGGTTGGCTGTGCCCGTTTCAGCCCAGGTATTGGAATTAACACTGGCAAAAGCCCGGGAACTGGCACTGGTTAATAATCCCCAGATCAAGCTGGCCAATGAAGCAGTAAAAAAATCTGACGCGCGGGTGATAGAGGCACGAGCCGGTTTACTCCCCACCTTCAGCGCTTTTTCCAGTTATCAACGGGCCTGGGATTTGCAGACCACTGTGATCCCAAATTTTCTGAAACCCATGTTCGATCCTCTCAATCTTGCACTCTATAATGCAGGGTATCTTCCTGAGTATCAAGAAGCAGATGAGTATATTGAAATGGCATTCGGTCTGGAAAGCACTTTGACCTACGGTGTGAATATTCAACAACCATTGTTTGTGGGTG
>JABMPO010000183.1 GCA_013203015.1 Fidelibacterota bacterium | reverse complement strand
TTTCGAGCCAAATGATATTGGGTTTAATCGTGAAGCCGATAACACTTCGCTGTTTATCTGGGCTCAGTATCGCGAAGATTCTCCCAGTGATCATTACCAACGCTGGAGTGTTAATTTCAATTCCTGGCAGGGTGGCTCATTTGGCACTGAATCACCCCATTATGGCGGTAATGTAAATGGCAGTATTACATTAAAAAATTACTGGCATTTGGGTGGTGGTTTAAACATCGGCGGTCCTTCCTGGCACCGTTATGCCCTGTGGGGTGGTCCCAGCCTGCGCATGGATCCAAATATGAATAGCTGGTTGAACATCAACAGCGATAGCCGAAAGAATATTACTATTAATTTTAATGGCTATTACGGTGGACAAATTACCGGTTCCCGATTCTATGGCCTCAGTCCCAATATGACCTGGCGTCCTACCAATAATTTCTCCATGCGAATGTATTTATCATATCGTGGCCTGGATGATAACTGGTCCACCTGGAGCGATTATGATGTCATCCTTAACGAACAGGATCCTGACTCAACCGGTGATTTCCTAATGTCAGATATTATTCAAAATACGCTGTCGGCGACCTTAAGACTAGATTTCACTCTGACGCCGACCTTGTCGATCCAGTTCTACGGTTCACCATATGTTACAGCCGGAAAATACTTCAATTTCAAGCGGGTGGCTGATGCACACGCCAGTGAATGGGACCAACGCTATGAAGAATATGAAAATGGTGAAATCACCTATAATGCTGAAAACGAGCAGTGGATGATTGATAGCGATCTTGATGGAGTTAATAATTATACCATCGATAATTATGATTTCAATTACAAACAATTCAATTCCAATTTGGTAATTCGCTGGGAGTATTTACCGGGATCAACCTTTTACTTGGTTTGGTCCAACGGTCTATCAGATTTTCTAGAGGGTAATAACGAAGGCGAGATGAATTTTTCCGAAGATGTTAAAAATATGGTCAAACTCGATGCCGAAAATATTGTTATGATGAAGGTCAGCTACTTGCTGAATATCTGATCGATTCTAATCTAAATTCAAACTGTCTTGTCGATTCCAAAAATCAGCAGGGCAGTTTGCATTTCAACTATGAAGGGAAGTCGGTTTGTTTACTCAGTCCAAGTTTTGCGGTCGCCTGCTGTACTGTTCATTAGCGTTACTCACCCTGGTGACGGCCTCACAATCAGATGTGACCGCTCATCGCCTCAACAATCCAATGAAAATAGATGGCCAACTGATTGAGTCGATCTATTCGAAAAAGGCTTTTAATTATTTTATCCAGACTGATCCCGATAACGGTGCATTACCAACCGAGAGCACTGAGATCTGGGTTGGTTTTGACGATGAGGCCATCTATGTGGGTTGGAGACTTTTAGACAGTAAACCTGAGGAAATTGTTTCACGCCTGACTCGTCGCGATAGTGATTTCAATTCCGACGAGATCCAATTTGCCATCGATTCTTATAATGATAACCGGTCGGGCTTTTATTTCATCGTAAATCCGGCTGGATCAATCCAAGACGGCACGATTGCCAACGACGGCTGGTTCGATGATACCTGGGACGGTATCTGGGACCGAGCGGCACGAATCGACGACCAGGGCTGGACAGTTGAAATGCGGATTCCGTTCTCTCAATTACGTTTCAACATGCGAGACGAAATAGTCATGGGCATCGGTTTAGGCCGGGTGATCAAGCGCAATAATGAGCATGATCTATCATTTCTAACACCCCGTGGCGAATCTGGAGTTACCTCCAGATTCGGAGATTTACTCGGTATCCGCAATATCCACCCACCAAAACGGATCGAGATTATTCCTTACATTACGGCAAATATTGCTTCTTTGCCTTCTGAAAAAGACAATCCGTTTTACCACGGTCAGGCCAGCGATTTTGGGATTGGCACCGACCTGAAACTCGGAATTGGCAATAATCTTACCATCGATGCTACCATTATCCCCGATTTCGGACAGGTGGAAGTCGACCCATCGGTGATCAACCTTTCGGCCTACGAAACTTATTATGATGA
>JABMPO010000182.1 GCA_013203015.1 Fidelibacterota bacterium | reverse complement strand
TATCATCCTTCAGAAATGATTCGCAAATTACATGATGAAGAATTTCCTTATATCATGGTTTCGTATATTGAGAATTCTAATATCTATTTTATTGGTACTAACCATGAATTAGGTGGCTTCATCGCTACCGAGCATTTAATAAACTTGGGATATGAAAAGATCGGTTATATCAATGGTGAAAAAGGTAATCTGGTTGGTGAATTACGTAATACTGGTTACCAAAAGGCACTTGTTCACTATGGCAAACCTATCAACAATAATTACATATATCAATTAGCACGGGGTGGTGGATGGAATGATTACGAATCAGGTTATTCCATCGGCCAACAAATATGTAAGCAGGAAGAAAAACCTGATGCAGTATTTGTCTATAACGATCTTTCAGCTTTAGGTTTTCAAAAAGCTGTTCTGGAATGTGGATTAAAGGTTCCTGGTAATATTGCCATCATCGGTTTTGATGGGATAAAAAGAGGGGTAACCGCATCCGTACCGTTGACAACTATTCAACAGCCTACCGATAAAATTGGTAGCATGGCTATTGATCTACTTTCTAATCGGATCAATGGTATTCAAGTAATGACCAGAACGATTTTGAAACCAAAATTGATTATTCGTGAGTCATGTGGTGCATAGTAGTAATAATTATTTGGGGAATGCAACTAATCCAAAGTACATCTGTATTAATTTCGGATAACGCAGGGGAGTAATCGTTGAAAAAACCGCGATATTTCTTGATTGTTACTTTCATTGTCATCTTCCAAATCTTTATTCAGGCCGGAACGACCGGAAAAATTTCTGGAACAGTCATTGATTCGGAGAGCGGTAATCCACTTCCTGGTGCTAACGTGATAATTGAAGGAACTGCCCTAGGTGCTGCAACTGATGCAGAAGGGTACTACTATATAATCAATGTACCTCCGGGAAGTTGGTCAATCCAGGTTTCAATGATGGGTTATGGCTTTGTCCGTGAGACTCAAGTTAAAGTTGTTACCGATATGACCAGTAAAGTGCATTTCGCATTATTACCGACGGTTTTGGAAGGAGAGGGAGTGACTGTTGTATCGGTGCGGCCAGCAGTACAAAAAGACCTTACATCAAGCTTGCAGGCTTTTTCCGATGAAGATATTACTGATGCTGCGATAACACAACTTTCAGATTTAATGGAGGCCCAGTCCGGAATTTCAATACTAGAAGAAGAAGAACGGGCAAGTGTCATAAGGGACACACCTGGTGATGGTTTGCACATTCGCGGTGGACGCGAAAATGAAACAGCATTTCTGGTTGATGGGATTAGAGTCGATAATCCTATTTTTGGTGGATCAGATTTCACCAAAAGTTCCGGCAGTACCGTAACCGAGATGATGACAATCCTGGGTACTTTTAATGCGGAGTATGGTGGGAAGATGTCCGGTGTAATCAATATGGTTACCAAAGAAGGATCCAATAAGTATAGTAGTCAAATAAACTTTTATACCGACAATTTCGGTCTGGACGCCTTCAGCCGAAATACATATCATGGTGATTTCATTTTAAGTGGCCCCGTACCAATTATAAAAAATGTTTCCTTCTTTAGCAATACTCAATTGGGAATAACCGACGGACGCTTCTCCGGATATAAGATTCCAGGCTGGACTGATTTCAAAGGACAGTTGCCAATCGAAGATGAAAATGGTAATCCTTTAGGAAAAGAAGTTGCAGCCGATTGGCAGGATCAATGGAGTTCTTTTAGTAAGCTGACCTGGCGTGTTACTCCCAATTTTAAAATATTGGGGAGTTATTTTTTTTCACATGTACAAAAAGTCAAGTATCGTCATGAATACATGCTGATGCCCGACAACCTGCCATGGAGTGATTCTAAAACCAGTGGGTTAACACTCAAAATGTCATATACATTTAGTCCCAGCACTTATGCGGAATTATTGACATCTTATCAAAATATTGCCTACTGGATGGGAGTGTCTAAAGTTAGAGAAAGTGCCATGGAATATGGCTCAAGGGATAAGGATATAATTTATGGTTTTTATTATGCAGGAGCCAGGACTCCCTTCTGGGCAGATACTTCAAACACTTATCAAACGATTATCATCTTAACCAGTCAGATAAACAAATCGAATCTAATAAAAGTTGGTTTTGACTATCGGAGTCTGAATCTTACACATCTTCTCTGTGATGGCTGGTCCAGCCCGGTTTATACGGACTATAAATACGATGAAAACAGTGAGCCAGAATTAGATGATGATGGGAATTTGATCCCTGCAACTTATATCAATAATAAAGCTTACTCCCATGCCAAACCAATAGAGATGGCTGCCTTTATTCAGGATAAGATGGAGTTTGAGGCAATCGGTATGATACTAATAACTGGTGTTCGGTGGGAAAGTTGGGATATCAACAAGAAATATATGGAAAATGTCAGCAATCCAATCGGGACACCTTTGCTGCCGACCGAACCCAAAACAAGAATAAGTCCACGATTAGGCGTTTCATACCCGATCTCGGATAAAGCAGCATTCCATTTTGCCTATGGCCATTTTTATCAATTTCCCAATTATATCGATATGATGTCGGGAGTGAATGAAAATGGTCCTTATCCCGAGCGGTTGAATCTACAGGAGATTGGTTTAGCGGTTCACAATCCCAATATCCAACCGGAGAAATCTGTGACTTTCGAAGCAGGCGTACAAACAGTATTGATGGAAAAACTATCCATGAATGTCACTGCTTTTTATCGAGAGATGGCCGACCTAATTGGCATTAGATATATTATGGACGCGCAAAGTCCCTATAGAATGTACGATAATTTGGATTTTGGCCAATCCAAGGGAATTGAATTGACGCTTAACAAACGTTTTAGTAATAACTATTCCGCCCTTATAAATTATACCTTATCACAGACGGAAATTAGTACTTCAAGTCCATTGACAGCAGCCCAAATGGTCGGGGCACCGATTGCATATCGGACTCACCTGGCGGATTGGGACCGGAAGCATAATTTTGCTGCGATAGTGAATATTAAAGGACCCAGAAAATGGAAAATAAATCTAAAGGCCAAAGCAAAATCAGGTAAACCTTGGACTAAATTTGCCGAGATGGAAAATACTGAGCGGAAGCCCTGGTATTTTAATGTCGATCTGAAACTGAGTAAGAACTATGAATTTTATAAATTTAAACAAAATTTATATTTACAGGTATTTAATGTATTTGATAATGAGAACATATATTCTATTTATTCTGAAACTGGCAAATGGGACGATGACGGAAATGCCAATACACCTGCTATTATGGATGCAAACCCCAAACGAGTTTCCGATGGACGTCGAGCCAGAATAGGAATTAGAGTTTCATTTTAGTGTAAGTGTGAATTTATGCGGGCAATGATTAGGAACTTGAGAGCATGAAAATCTTTAAAACTGTGGCTATTGGTTTACTAGTCATAATATGGTTATCCGGTTTACTGGTTGGACAGGAGCGCTTGAAAAACGAGCGCTGGGGAGCTATTGGAGCCGGGAAATTAGTAACCACAATGTCAAACACTAATAATATCGGTAACGGCCAATTACGATGGACTGAATTAGGAAAATTTCCTGCTTTTGAATATCCCTATAATCCTGATGAAAATGCGCGTCATACTTACTATGCTGTAGGGGTGTCTTTCCATGTCGGAGGTCATTCATTTGACCGGGGCCCGGAATGGCTACCGGAAACGGAATATGATTCGCTCACATGTATTGTCGAGAGTGGTGATCAGGGTCATTACAGTTTCTACAAAGGTTTTCATTATGATGGTTTTCCTGAATTTGGTGCAGATGATTATTCCATGCCAATTCCATTAAGTAATGATGAAAGTGGTTGGCCTATAACATGGCCGTCATATTATCCTACGTCTGACCCGGTGTTAGAATTACCATATTCAACATACCCGAGTGGGTATCCAACCTGCTATTCAACAGGTTTAGCACAACCCACACCACTCTTACTAGATACATTGGTCGGTTTCCCCGGAGCAGGTCCGAATAAGTATACTAATCCAGGAATTTATTATCCCGGGCAAGTCGTTGCTGACCAGGAATCCTTTACGGTCAGTTATGCCCGAAATAGATCCGATGAATTGAATAAGCAACACCTGATGGTATATACTTCTCTTCGGGGGCTGAGTTGGAAAGGTGATGTTGCTGAGGATTTCCTGTTTTGGATTTATACCGTGACTAATGTAGGTACGGAACCAATCGACTCAACCTATTTAGGTCTATTTTCCGATTTTGATTTCCCCTATGGGACTTACGTCAACTACAGTAGTTATTCAAAAACTGATTGTTTTGCTTTCGATACATATGACTTAGATGAAAATACCGGCCAGGAATATAAAATCGCATATGGCTGGGATGGTGATGGAGATGTAGCTGGTGCGACGATCGGAGATTGGCCGACCAGATCGGCCAAATATACCGATGAATCTCCGGTAGGCAACGTTGCTCTGGCAGGGATAATCTTTCTACAAACGCCGGTAGATACGACTACCGGCTTGGAATTAGGTATAAAAAGTTTTGATGCTTTTACCGTCAATGCCAGTGGACTTCCAACCGGTATCGGCAATACCACGGAAAAATTTTATTGGCTAAATTTGTTTAATTCCGATAATCGAGGTCGAGGCAGTGATCCCGATGATGCGGATATGGACCGGATTGATGATTGGACCTGGGAATATCCATTCCCAATGGGCAGTGAATTTGAATATAATTATGGCTATAAAGCCGGGATGACGGTAAATACCGGTGGATTCCAGTTAAATCCAGGTGAAACCGATACATTGATAATTGCCACGGTAATGGGCGACAATCGTGCCGACTTATTTAAAAATGCCAAGAATGCCCGAAAAATATTTCAATCGGGGTGGGTAGTTCCCAAGCCACCATTTGAGCCCCATTTAATTACCGAAGTGGAGAGCGGCAAGGTCACCATCCGTTGGGGAACGATCAGTGAAAACGATTCTCTTAATTTAAGATTTGGCAGGCAACCCTTTGAAGGCTATAAAATTCTTAGAAGTCGAGATGGTGGTGTCACTTGGGGAGATTTACCGATTACCGACGAAAATGGAACTGTTGTGGACTATGTACCACTTGCACAATATGATTTAGCAAATGGAGTGACCGGTGCCTCGCCTTTATTACCGACAATAAATCTTGGCTCAGATAGCGGATTGGAAGGAATTTTATCGCCGCTAGATTCATTGAATGAAGTTTTCATAAATGAACTTGGAGGAAATTACAGCGATACATTGCGTTATATTTTTGTAGATGAGGATGTTGTAGATGGATTTACCTATAAATATGCCATATTAGCTTATGGCGCCGGGGATGAAGTGCTACAGCCATTACAAAATGCACGGACTTCAGGAACTAATATCGTTACTGCAATTCCACATGGTGCACTCGCAGAAACTAAGTTAGAACTTGATTTGATAAACGTTGTTCCAAACCCTTACCGGGTTGTGAATCCTCAAGAAACTGCTATTCGGGAACGAATGGTGAAGTTCACACGACTCCCAGCAGTATGCACTATTCATATCATTAATGTATCCGGTGATCATATAATAACTTTACACCATAATGAAAATTCTCAGATTGACTCTGAAGAACCCTGGAATCTTCGCAGTCATGAAAATCGTGATATAGCACCCGGTTTATATTTTTACCATGTTGAGTCAGAGTTTGGAAGTAAATCCGGTAAATTGGTGATTATTAAATAAAAGGGATAATGATGAGGCCAAAACATACCAGGGTTGCAATTATTATCGTTTTTACAATTTTATTCTGCACTCACTATTCTTTTGGACAGGGATCGTCCCTGAATCAGGTTGGCACATCGATGGCAAATTTCCTTAAGATCGGAGTCGGTGCAAGGGCAGCTTCCATGGGGGATGCCTATGTTGCCCTAGCAGACGATGCGAGCAGTCTATATTGGAATCCCGGTGGCTTGGGTATGCTGAGGAAGAATGAAATTATTTTCCAGACAACTGATTGGATATTGGATAGTAAACTGTATTTTTTGGGATTGGCCTATAAAATTAATTGGCTTGGAGTTTTTGGAATAAGTTTCTATTCATTTTCTTCCGGAGATATAAAAGAAACAACCATATATTATCCCAATGGGACCGGAAATACGTTCCAGACCTCCAATCTTGCAGTTGGAATATCATTTTCTCGGCAGATCACTGACCGTTTTTCAACTGGTTTTACTGTGAAATATATCTACGAACAACTGTATCTGGAAAAGGCCAGTACCGTCGGTATTGATGTGGGCAGCCTCTTTGTGACCGATTTCTTGAATAATCTACGGATTGGTTTTGCATTGTCGAATCTCGGAGGTAGGATGCAATTGAATGGGGCCGGATTAGGTTTCAGAAGAACATCCGGTATTAAGACCTACCAGGCGGAGTACAGCACCGAGCCATGGGATATACCCTTGTTATTCCGATTCGGCTTGGCAACCGATCTGGTTAAAAGAGATTATTATAGAATGACAGTCGCTATAGAAGCCTTAGATACACGTGATTTTACTAATCGTTTGTCGATCGGTAGTGAAATTGCCTTCCAGGAAACAGTTTTTCTAAGAGGTGGCTATAAATTTGATTTTGACGAAACCGATCTGACAGTTGGTGGTGGCGTAAAAATAAATTTGTTAAGGGGTCTTGAAATGAACGTTGATTACGCATTCGGAAATTTTGTAGTCTTTAATAATTACCATCGATTTTCAATCGTAATGGCGTTCTAATTGAATAAATCTATGATCACTATTTCACAACACCAAAAATTTTGTGTTGAACGCTGATAATCAACCCCGGATAGGTTTAAAATGTTTAAGAATTTAAACTCTAGTTCAGTATTAAAATTATTTGGAATTGTTTCCTTAGTAACATTATTAATTTGTTGCACAGGCCAGCGCAATGTGACTGCTAGTGATTATGAAATTTATGAGGTGCGCCGCCCAACAGTAATGCATCATGTACCGTTAAGTAACGCAATTAAAATTAACAGAAACACTTCCATAACATTGTGGTTCTCTGAACTTATGGATGAAACTTCGGTCATTGAGAACGTTTTTGTCTACCCGCGGGCTGATTTGGATTCCATTCAGACTATTGCAACCGCCGACGATGACCCAAACAAATTATATTTGGGAAGATTATCCCACGGTGTTTTTACCAGTACCGATGCAGCGGAAAATTGGGTTTGGATAACTTCCAAAACGTTGAAGACCTCAGTGCCAACTCTGGCGGTTTCAAATCTTAACTCGGATATCGTCTATGCAGGCACAAGCCAGGGTGTTTATAAGAGTCTTGATGCTGGCGATAACTGGACACAAATGAATTCTGGATTGACCGATAAATCTATTCAATCGATTGCAGTAAGTCCGATCGATGATGTAGTAGTATATCTCCTTACAAATACAGCAGGTGTATTCAAAACCGAAGATGGTGGTTTAAACTGGGTTGCTAAAAATAATGGAGTAAATTTCAGTCAACCACTTCATTCTATTATAGTCAGTCCGACCAACAGTGATATTCTGTTTATGGCCACCAGTGGTAATTATATATTACGATCAATCGATGCGGGGGAGACTTGGACCAGACAGAGAAATGGATTGGGATCACGTTATTATTATTCCGTTGCAGTTCACCCGTTAAATGATAATGTTATCTTTGCCGGATCATATGCTGATGGGATTTTTATGAGTACGGATGGCGGTGATAATTGGCTGGACATTAATAATAATCTCGGAAATGGGGTTATTAACGCTATTGCTCTTGATCCAATAGATACAAACACCGTCTATGTTGGCACCGACGGTGGCATATTTAAAACCAGCAATGCTACAATTATCGTGGATAATGTCAGTTTCGCCGACTGGGTCACGATCGGATCAGGATGGGGTAGTACGCCTATAAAATCGCTATTAGTCCATCCTGTTGATAATACGCTTCTTTTTACTTGCATTCAGGATGATGGTATTTACAAAAGTACCGATGCAGGGGAAACATGGATTAAAAAAAGCAAACTAACTGTAGATAATTTACTTGTAAAAGGTAATTTTGAGTTTGAGGTCTGGCAAGATTCAACAACAATTATTACTCTAATTGATTCAGTACTTAGTGATACCACTATCATTCATCCATATGTTCTAGAACGTGCGCTGGAAGGTTGGGATGGCACTGGTGAACCTCCGGTTGAAACAAATCCTGAAGCCAGTAAATTGATTTTCCAGCCAGATTCGACTCTCATTCCTGACTGCAACTACCAAGTAAAAGTCAAAGGAAAATTTCAAAGTGATGATGAAACCTTACAGACCGATCCTGCAGCGGCGATGGATTTAAATGGGAACTCATTTGAGTCGGATGCTAATTTTAATTTTACCACCGGCGATTAGTAATATATATTTTTCGTAAAAATCTTACCTACAGAATGAAATGATTGGTTGTCCGGATTTTAGTTCATAGTAATAACAGTAATCACAAGCAATAACCAGTGTGGATCACAGTATTAAGAGAAAGAGGAATGCAATGAAATCAAGATTGATAATTAGTATTGCAATATTAATCATCTTTATGCCGTTAATAGTGATTGGTCAAGAAGTGATTCAGATTAGTGCCGGAGATTATGCAATCGATGATGCGATTTATCTGGCACAAGCCGGTGATACATTAGAGCTGACAACAAACGGAGGTTATTATCACGAAGGTTTTACTATCACAATAGACAAACCATTGACAATCAGAGCAAAATCAGGTCTAGAAGTCAAGCCAGTCTGGTATTGTGATGAGGCGGGTAGAATTATCACGGTTCTGGATGATCTGACGCTGCAGGGAATTACTTTTGATGGATCTCTGGGTAGTTTTCCTACCGAGAGATGCATCGGCACCGATAGCAGTGGTACTGGAGTCGGAACCAAATTGGACTACAAATTGATAATTGATGATTGTGATTTTATTAATTTCAATGTTGGCAGTGGTAGGGCGATTTATGGTCATCCCGATAGTCAGGCGGATTCAGTAATTATAACTAACAGCTATTTTGCTCATATCAATGATAGGGCCATTTATTTTAAAGATCCAAGGGTTACACCATCGGTGTACAACTTCATAATTGAAAACTGTACTTTTTGGGATATCGGTGCAGACGTTATTTATGTCGACAATTTTGAGGATGTATTAACAACCGATATGAGTTTTTCCGCCAACCATGTTACAATTCATGATCCCGGTATGGTAGACGCGGCAATAAAATCCATATACCCTAAATATATTGATGGCGCAATGATAAAGAATTCTATGGTTACAAGAACCACAGAGAGCACTGCTACAGATCCGGCTCGAATTTATGGTGAGAATTCTGCCGCCCTCTATTTATTAGATTGGAATGTCGACAATATCAGTTTGCAACAAGGTGCATCAATAGATGATTCAACCGGGACAAATTATTTGCATGAAGTTGATCCATTATATTTCGACGCCTCCGTTGGTGATTTTTACCTCGATGAGAATTCCCCTGCTGCTGGTTTTGGCGAAGATAGCGCAACTTTAGGTGATTTACGGTGGGATGGTTATAGAGGCATTACTATTGATGGTATTTTCTCTGATTGGCCGGAATGGACACGATTGGACACTGGTGCTGTTAATAATCCTGCATATAATGATACAACCGAATTAAAAGCTTTTTATTTTACCTATGATTCAAATAAAATTGCTTTGCGGGCGGATTTCTTTGGTCAATGTGACTGGCGAGGTGGTGAAACATCTGGAATATGGAATATTAATAGTGGCGCCATGCGGATATATTTCAAAGATCCTGTTGGAAATAAATATCGGATAAGACTTTATCAAAACAGTATTGATTCATCCTATACTGTTGCCAAACTTTTATTGGAGGAGGGGCCGGATTTCCCGGGCTTGGATAGTGGAAGAAAAAGTGGAATGGCTCAATGGAATAGTAGTGGTACCTCAGTTGAAATATTTTTCCCCACCGATAGTTTGGCAGTTCCGCTTTCAGAGTGGGATCCGGATTCAAGCATTCAAGCTAGATTTTATGTGTTAGCTGGTTGGGGAGGTTATGATAATAAATTACCACCGGATGGCTCCTACTACTGGTTTAAATTGAGTGATGTTGATCCTATAGACCCACCATTGTCGGTGGATGATGGTATTTCTGTTAATCTACCAACGAAATACTTACTGTCACAAAATTATCCCAATCCTTTTAATCCTACTACCACAATCGAATATTCTATTCCAGTGCATGGCCAAGTATCAATGAAGGTATATTCAATTTTAGGTCAAACGATTGCCACATTAATTGAACAAGAGCAATCGGCAGGAAAATATTCTCTAAACTGGAACGCCATTGATGATAGGGGTAAACAAGTTGCCAGTGGTAT
>JABMPO010000181.1 GCA_013203015.1 Fidelibacterota bacterium | reverse complement strand
CCCTCTATCAGTATACTCTGTTGGTGGCTAATTCTGATAGCGTAACATTTGTTGAGGATTTTGCCACGGAACTGACCGTGCTGGATAATGATCAATTCTCTACCGCTGCTTTTCAGCAATTGATCATTCTACAGGTACCAGTTAACGGTAATGCTCTGGTAAATGCCAACGAAACCATTACTTATTCACCTGATCCGGATTGGTTCGGGGTGGACAGCCTGTCTTACATAATTACCAACACCTGGTATGCCGATACAGCTAAAGTGATCATTAACGTTATTGCCATTAACGATGCTCCCGGTCAATACGATCTACTGACACCGACTAATAGCACCAGCATTACAATTACCGAAGATAATCTCAGTGAGGAGTTAATCTTTCGCTGGGACAGGGCCATAGATGCAGAAGGCAGTCAGGTTACTTATTCTTCGAGCTTTACTGGCAATCTGAACGTACTGACCATTCCGGTAACTTCAGACACATCGGTAACTATGAGCTATACTAATATCCTGTCAGCAATCAGTGATAATGGATATTCCTCCATTACCGGTACCTGGCAGATTATTGCCAGTGACAGCGAATTAGAAAGATCGGCTGACAACGGACCTTTCTCACTCACCATTGATGCCAGTAGTGTCAGTATCAAATCAGATAATCAACTCCCTGGTGAGTTCCGGTTGTATGGTAATTACCCCAACCCCTTCAACCCGGCAACCACCATCAAATATTCTTTGCCGTATTCAGTTTATGTGAGAATTGAAATATTTGATCTAACTGGTCGATTAGTTCATTCAATACCAGGGAAGCATCAAGAGGCCGGAACGCATACCATTTTGTGGTCTCCAAGCAACAATCTGGACAATGATGTTAGCGGTGGTGTATATTTCTACCGTCTATGGGTGGATGATATTACCCGAACCGGGAAAATGCTTTTTCTAAAATAAACACAGGGGTGAGCAGACCTTTATTCACGATAAACACTGTAGCAGGTGAACTTCAATGATTACAATCAGTTCACCCCTGTGCCAGATTTGTACTATAGATTTCAACCACCCAAACAGCAACCTGTGTTGTCCATTCTTGATGGCTTTTACCATTGGAAACATATTTCGAAAACCAGATAGCGAGCTATTACAATGACTTCAATCAGACTCAATCGTGATTTCCTTAAAGACATCACCAGGCAACACACAGACTTCAGTGAAACCGATCAGAGCAAAGGAATTGCACCGCCGCCCATTCAAAAGCCATATTCAAATGAGCAGAAACTGATCCGGCTTCCCGATCGAAATGAATGGACAACAATAGTTGGAACAACGATTGAAATGGCGATCGCCAGCAGGAAAAGCCACCGAAAATACAAGGCTGAGTCGATCAGTCTTGAAGAACTTTCCTATCTATTGTGGGCAACCCAGGGAATCAGATATATGGGAGCTCCCGAACGAGCTTATCGCAATGTGCCATCGGCCGGTTGTCGTCACGCTTTTGAAACTTATTTATGCATATTGAATGTTGAATCACTGGAGCAAGGCATTTATCGCTATCTGCCTATTGAGCATAGCTTGATACTGGAACATTCCATCGCTAAGCTTTCTGAGAAAATTATTAGTGCAACTCTGAAACAGAGTTTTACCGGCAAAGCGGCTGTTAATTTTATTTGGAGTGTAATCCCCTATCGGACTGAGTGGCGTTATGGTACAGCCAGTCATCGTGTGATAGCAATTGATGTGGGCCATGTTTGTCAGAATTTATACCTGGCCTGCACGGCTATTAATGCCGGCGCCTGTGCAATTGCGGCATTTAACCAACGGCAAATGGATGAATTGCTGGGCTTGGATGGAAATGATGAATTCACGATCTATCTGGCACCAGTTGGTAAAATTTGATATTTAAACAATTAATAATATAATTGCTTGCCCGCAACGAAATATATTTGTAAACTATTGTTAAATGTTACTTTCATAGGAGTTATTATGGCTACAAAAACCTATACCAAAAGAGATATTAGTAATCGGATTGCCAAGCAGATTAATGCCAAGCACAATCAAACTTATGAATTTTTGAATGCTACTTTTGATGTGATGCGTGGAATGCTTTGCGAAGATAATGATATAACCAGAATAGAAATCAGAAATTTTGGTGTTTTCACTGTTAAGCCGACAAAAGCCAAACCACGGGCCAGAAATCCACGCACCAATGAAGAAGTTTATGTTCCGGCGCACAAAAAGACCCATTTCAAACCGGGAAAGATCATTAAACAAGTATTAAGTAAGCCGCTTTAACAAATAGGTATTTTAATATATAAATTAAATTGCGGGGTAGGGTGGGTTATTCCACCCTATCCTCGTTTTTCAATCTGATCAAACTGGTTTTTTCTGGGAATTTCCCCTGAATTCCAGCATAAAATATTCTTATACGATCCATATCTGATTTAATATCACCGGTCGGAATAAATGCCAAACCCATTCCAGCAGTTTTTTGTTCGAAGTCAAGAAAACCACATACCAGCTGGATTTTGGCTTTTAACGCTATCCAGTAGAAACCGGATTTCCAGTATTCAATTTTTTTCCGGGTAGCTGATGGTGATATCACAACGGCCAGTTTTTCTATTTGATTGAATTTTTCAACCATCTGATCAACCACACCGTGGGGTGCTGATCTGTCGATTGATATTCCGCCCAACCAGCGCATAATTCCACCAAATGGTTTTTTAAACAAGGAGTCTTTTCCCATCCAGGAGATTTTAAAACCCAGGGCATAGGTGGCTGTCAGCATGAAAGGAAAATCCCAGTTACTGGTGTGGGGAGCGGCAATTAAAATGCATTTTCTACCAGGGGGAACCTGCCCTTCCACTTTCCAGCCGGTGAACAGCAGCCATAATCGGCCGACAAAATATGCTAATGGACTTGAAACCGGTCCATCGTGAGGTGTAAATAATTGGGGCATCTGGTTTCTTTCTCAAGAGTTTAATTATAGCTGGAAGTTAAACTATAAAAAATCACTAATCAGAATTATTCGCCAAATGGCTGCCGATCTGATGAGTCAGAAATGCAGATAAATGT
>JABMPO010000018.1 GCA_013203015.1 Fidelibacterota bacterium | reverse complement strand
TACCGCCCAGGCCGGCGGTTCTATCGGCGGCTTAATGGCAGCAGCCGTGATTTTTACTTTACCAGGATTGATTCTTACCAATCCCGATCAGGTTTCGCTGCTATGGCTGACATTATTGGCCGGCTCCAGTGCTGCCCTGGGTATCGGTTTATCAATCCCCTTGCGGGAAGAATATGTAATCCGCCAGAATCTTTCCTTTCCGGCGGGACGGGCCGGCGGTGAAATTATCAAAGCCGGCTTTGAAGGCGATCAGCGCTTTAAATATATCATCATTTTTGGGACTGCCGCTGCTTTGTTTACCCTGGTCAGAGATGCGCTTGGTTTCGATTTTGTAACACTTGGCACAGTCGCAGGGATGCCGGTACTGATCCTGATTATGCCCATGGTGATTGCTACCGGACTGATTCTCGGTCCGGCCAATTCCCTTTCCTGGGGTGCAGGTGGAGCATTATCACTGATTGGATTATTTATCATTCCCGGATTAGTGCCAGAATTTGCTGAAAACTCAAATCTGATATTGCAGAATGTGGGCATGGGACTGGTTATCGGTTCAGGAATAGGCTACATATTGTTTCACAGCCGATTGAAGGCTGGTTTTCGCGGTATCTGGCTGCAACAGCAGCCCTGGACCTGGGGGTTGGCACTCATCAATTTTATTATTTTGACTTTAGCTGGAGTGCCAGTCTGGGCGGCAGCGCTGGGCTTGGCGCTCACTTTTATCGCGGTGAATCTGGCCAGCCGCATGACTGGCGTAACAAATATTGATCCTCTGGAGCAATTTGGCTTACTGGCAACCCTGTTGATCGTTTTTATCTTTGGAATATTCAATTTGAATATTTCGCTCGAATCCCGATATTTATTGACATTTTCAATCGCCATGGCAACTGCCATCGCCGGAGATATCGGACATGATTATCGATCAGCGGAAATTGTCGGAACTGATTATCGTAAAATCGTCAGGATCGATATGATTGCCGCAATTGCAGTATCACTGGCGGTACCTTTGATGGTGGTAGTATTGCAAAGCGCAGAGATTGCCGACCACTTGTTTACCACTAAATTTCCCGCGCCCCAGGCCCAGATCGTAATGAATAATCTGATGGGATTGGCACATCCTTATCTTTTTATAGCTGGGCTCATATTGGCATTGATAATTGAAGGATTGCGCTTCAAAAACCGATTACCCTATCTCCACTTGATGCCATTTGGCATCGGGCTTTTCCTGGGAATTAATTTAGCGCTGCTCATAGCCATTGGCGGATTGCTGGCCATCCGGGTAAATCGCAAAGGTCCGGCAGCAACATTGACCGGAATTGTAATCGCCGCCGCTATTCTCGGTGGCGAGGGAACTATCGGTTTTATTCAGGCTGTATCAAATGTGTTTTTCCCCGGCCAAAAAGTAATGCTACTGGGCGGCTTGGGTTTGATTCTGCTGGCAGTTTTGACTCGCAGTCTCCAGACTTTTTTTAATAGAGGTGACGAGGAACGAGGAACAAGTGACAAGTGACAAGTATAACGGGAAAGTATGCTTAGATTAATGAACATGTCTTTTATTTCATCAATCGTATCTATCGTTTTGATCACGGGTAATCTACTGAATGCCCAATCCCGCTACCCCGCCGATACATTGCTTACGTCCGACTCACTGAGCCTGGTCCGGAAAGCAGGGGTCTTGCCGATTGCGCTCTGGCAAAGATTATCCTACAATTTACCGGGATTGGGCTGTCAGTTTTCCCCCAGTTGCAGTAATTATGGCAGCCAGGCCATTAGTCAGCATGGATTAATTGCCGGTTCAATCGTCACCGCTGATCGGATCGTTCGCTGTAATCCATTTGCCTGGCAGTATCACCAGCATATGAATGGTGAATTTAATCCAACCGACGGCCGCTTGATCGACCAGGTTGTGCCTACCCAAGCGGCAAATAATTCCGCTAAATCGGCCCTGCTCGCAGCCTCATTGTCCATTATTTTACCGGGCAGCGGCCGCGCCTATGCCGGTCGACCCTGGGACGGTCTAATGGGTTTCTTAATGGTTACCTTGCTAGGTACCGTTGCACAATCAAGTTACCAGAACGATCATAATATTATTGGTGGGATATACTTATCAGCTACTACGGTTTTTTATTTCGGTGAGATCTACGGTGCCTGGCGAACGGCAAAATATTATCAGCCACCAAAAAAACCATAATCGAGCTGTCTTTTTACGGAAACGATTTTAAGCTGCTTTCCGCTAAAACGGGAAATTGAAATAGCCTAACCGCCAGTGATTATCTGCTGATTACTACTGAATAACATTTAAAACTGAATTGGTTTATCTTCTGTAATTTCCAATAGTTTTTGAAAAACAAGAACCGCGGGCATCCGTCCACTGGCTGGTCGTAAAGTTAGTAATATTTTATCGTCCAGCAACTGTTTCAACATTGGCATAAGTGATTGCTTTGGTATTTTCGACTTTATTTGGATATCGCTGGAACGGAAAATAGGCTTATCAAATATAGCATCAAGCAATTGATGGGCATAGCGGGATCGGGTACGTTCAACTATATAATCACGCATATTGAAATAATGATCAAGAATTTCTTTTACTTTGGCACTATTTGCAATCGATTGCTTCAATACCGCATTTAAGTAAAACTTCACCCAACCATCCCAATCACTTTTATCGGAAATTTCTCGAAGATGTATATAATATTCATCTCGATAATTTTCTAAATAGGCACTTAAATAAAACATTGGACGCGATAGTGCTTTTTTATAATAAAGGAATAGCGGGATCAGCAAACGACCAATTCGCCCATTCCCATCCAGAAAAGGATGCAATAGTTCGAATTGAGCGTGAACTACTGCAGATTGCATCAAAATATCAGAGTCATCTGTTTGAATATATTTTTCAAATAGACCCAGGTAATCCTGCAAGACTGATGGTTCAGGAGGGACAAATACAGCCCGATCAATTGGTGTGCCTAATTTTCCGATCCAATTCTGGGTAGTGCGGAATTCTCCAGGTTGTTTATTGGCACCTCTGACACTGTCCATCAATTCTTTGTGCATCTGCCGTACCAGAAAAAGAGATAATGGGCGGTCTTTTAATTCTTGTTCAGCTAAAATTAGAGTAGAGCGATAATTTACAATCTCCTGTACATCCTGCTCTTTTCTCTCTTCTATCAGATCCATCCCGGCTTCAAATTTCAAAACTTCATCCAGCGTAGCCTGAGTTCCCTCAATTTTTGAGGACAGCACCGCTTCGTTAGTAGTTAAAGGTGAAAGCAATATTTCCGGATTGACAATAGCTTGTAACAATCCATCGTAGCGGGCAAGTTCGGCATTGGCACGGCCGACCAATCCAATAATTTTTTCATAATTTAGATTTTTAACAGGTAGTGCATTGGGTATATACGGCTTCATATTCTATATCTCTTTTATGTACAGCACAATATACACAAAATTATTTGTGTCCAGCAAATGCTTTTATATTGGACATAAACATATTAATGACTATCAGAATGGACACAAAGCAGGCCTACGGAAATGGCAGCGTGGTATATTTATCGGCGACTGCGATTTTTTATCTCAGCGAAATTTACGGCACCTGGCGAACGGCAAAATATTATCAGCCGCCCAAACAACATTAGAGTAATATCTATATTTCATTCTTCAATATCCTATTTCAAATATGTCACTATATGTTGACTATAGCTCAGTGATTTATAATTCAGATTGCCTGACCTGCACTTGTGCTAATATTCCGCCACAATTAGTTTTCAGAAACACATTAAATCAGTAAATTCCCCTCCGATTTTTGACTAAATTTAATTTTGCCACCGTAGCTTCCCGACATTTGCTCTGCTCATGTGCGGGACAGGCAGCTTCGTTACGGTGAAAAATCTAGTGTGCGAATCTCGTGAGTCGTAATTGATAATTGAAAAATTAACATGCCACTGTAGCTCAGTTGGTAGAGCAAGTCATTCGTAATGACTAGGTCGGAAGTTCGAGTCTTCTCAGTGGCTCATTATATGATGTATAATCACCATGTTATAATATTCTCATATTTTCTTGAAACTATGATGTATTCATGATGTATGGTCTTTTTTGGTCGATTTTGCCGAGTCGATGATGTAAATCGATGATGTAAATTCAAACGCTAATCAGATCTTCCATTAAATTGTTTAGCATTTAATTGACCTATATAACAATTCATTACATTGCTTCCTTGATGTATTGAGCAAGCTTTTCATTTACCGAGTTTGATAGAACCCTACTATTATATAGCGATTTATCTATTATACCTAAAATCTTGTTTTTATAGTCTTTATATTGAATTGAATAATTTGCCCTTTTAAATAATGACAATAATTCTTTTTCCATTTTTTCATGGAATAAGTCGCTAAATTCACCAGTCTGTGAATCTCCTCTCAATGATGCATGAAAATTATTGATTGAATTATAGTGTTTGGCTAAGTATATGTTTTTTAACATATAATTGTGTATTGCTGTCTTATATAGTTTTAATTTTTTGTAGCACCTAACATAATACCCATGCATTTTGTGTATATCAAATAAAGACATCGAGCGTAGATCTGACTTATTTAGCTCCACAATTGCCTCATCAACATTGTTAATAGATATAAGCACTTGAATTCTTTCAAAAGAATATTCTCCTCTACTCTCTTTCTTGCTCTGCTTATCTAATTCATTGAGCCACATATTAACCGATTTGCTATCATTAAGCATATGTGCAGTTCTTACTAATTTCTTGATGACCGAAATTGAGCTTAATGGCTCCAACAATGATTGTTTATATGCTTTCTCATATAAACAATACGCCTCATGTATCTTACCAGATTTAATACACTTATCCCCCTCCTCTCTAATATTTCTGTGACCGTATTTTTTTGAATAATTATAATTATTACTAAATAAATAATTTAATAAACTTCTAAATAATCCCATTTTTTAACCTTTTTATCATCAATTGAATTTATTGCCATATCTCCATGTATACAATGAATATATACCACTTCATTGTTAATTAAATATGTATAACATTAACGCGACTATTCGTAATGAACGGGTCGGAGGTTCGAGCCCTCTCGGTGGCTCTAATGTGTAATTATCGGGTCGGAGGTCCGTGGCTTTTTTTTGTACAGCAAGCATTCCTGCTTGTCGACCCCAAACCGCAAAAAAATACTATCGTAATTATACTGTAGGGACAACACCGGTTGTCCCTACGTACCCTATCAAATAAATTCTACTAAATCAATCATCCTCGACTTTTTCGATGCGGAAAAATGGTTTTTTCTTTCCTTTAGGCGACCTGCGGGTAGTCTGCTCTGCGAATGGATCGCCACGCTTTTTCGG
>JABMPO010000180.1 GCA_013203015.1 Fidelibacterota bacterium | reverse complement strand
GTTGCTGTCGGATTAAAAGCATTTGGAAAAGCGGTTTCAATTTCGACAGTTTGAGGTAATAATTGAGCTGGCGATTGATCGATACCAACTGTACTACTATTCACCTTGAGCACATAATACTCGGCAACAGTTTCGGAATTGACTGTTATTAAATTGGCGTCGGTATCAATGTCATAGTCAGAAATTGGTTGCCATATAAAATTATCATCCAGATATAATAGTTGAATGGAATTCTCATCTAATCTTTGCTGATTGAGCATTGAATCAATGTAATGAAACTGGAAGTGCAAGCTGCGATCAAAATTCATCATTCCCATTCCGTTACCCATCTGTCCGCCCATTTCAGTATTGAAATTGCATAAATAACCTTCAAACATTGTCGAATCGGTCATTCCGGGCATACTGTCCGGGTCCATTTCTTCGAACTGGCAATAGAGTGAATCCGGCCACATCATCCCCATCATACTTTGCGGTGGGAAGCCCAAGTGGTCCATACTATCGGTGGGACAATTAATCCAGCTAGTATCGTTGGCATCATGATGTACCCAGCCACCGGACCAGGGAGGAGCCCCGGTTGAGTCGCGCCAGACCAGGCCATTGATTTCGAATACCACCAAAAGCCCAGGTGTCATATCGTCATTTAAGCCACCAATGATCGAAACACTATCTCCATCTTCCGGAAGTGTAGCACCGCTGGCCGGTTCATACCACCAGGGTCCGAACCCCAACTGGTAATCGACACTATCATCAAAATTACTTTCAAGAAAATACCGGGGATGAGCCATCAGGGTATCGATGATAGCAACACCGGTTACCGAAATCGTTGTCAAAGAGTCCGGCCAGTCTTCGTTATGGTGGCGGCCATTGTGATAATTATGACCCGGTCCCTGTGCCCAGACTAATGAGCACAGTAATAACAGGGTGGCAAGTGCTTTATGCAAATTTCCCAGTCGTAACTGTTTTGTCATCTTCTTTTCTCCATATTCGTTATTTGCCCCCGCATGATTACTATCCAATTATATTTTACTATGGCTAGTTTTCAATTTTTCACATTGATTGGTGAACTCAATTACTTGATAAACCATTAGATTTCTTTTATTTCCTGTTTCTTATTATTCCGCAACAGTTTTAAGCTAATTTTATTCTATGTAAACGCAGCGAGTTTGCGATCACTGACACTGAACTGAAACTCATTGCCGCGGCGGCGATGATTGGGCTTAACAGAATCCCGAAAACCGGATAAAGAATGCCGGCCGCAACCGGTATTCCCAAAGAGTTGTAAGCAAAAGCCCAGAATAGATTCTGTCGAATATTCCGCATTGTTAAGTGGCTCAGTCGGCGGGCTCTTACAATTCCGGTAAGATCACCTTTAACCAGCGTCACTCCTGCACTTTCAATTGCCACATCGGTTCCGGTTCCCATGGCAATACCGACGTCTGATTGAGCCAGGGCCGGAGCATCATTAATTCCGTCGCCAGCCATGGCCACCCGGGCACCGGCCAATTGCAATTCCTCGACCACAGCTTTTTTCCCATCAGGTAAAATGTCAGCTATGACATCGGTTATTCCCAGTTGCCGGGCAACCGCCTGGGCAGTCGTTTCATTGTCACCGGTCAGCATTACCACCTTCAAGCCATCCTCCATTAACTCCCGTACTGCCTGCAAAGTGGTCTTTTTAATCGGATCGGCAACCCCCAGCAATCCGGCAATTTTACCTACAACGGCAACATACATTACTGTCTCACCTTTTTGGCGAAACTGGTCAGTTACTTCCTGCCAATCAGTTAGGTCTTTCTCAAATCCGGCCTCTTCCATAAAAAGCTGATTGCCAATTAATACCACATGACCGTTAATTTCACCGGAAACCCCTTTTCCGGTCGTTGCATAAAAATCTTTTACAGCCAATAGCTGTATATTTTGATCCCTGGCCGCAGCTACTGTAGCGGCACCCAGCGGATGTTCGCTATGCTGTTCTAGGCTGGCCGCCAACTGCAATAGTTCTGATTCAGGCATAACATCATTGGTCTTGATAGTCACCAATCGGGGTTTTCCCTCAGTTAGCGTTCCAGTTTTATCCACAACCAATGTGTCAACCTTTTCCAGTACTTCCAACGCCTCGGCATTCTTGATCAACACACCTGCCAGGGCGCCCCGACCGGTGCCCACCATTATGGACATTGGTGTTGCCAAGCCCAGGGCGCAAGGGCAGGCAATAATTAGTACGGCTACTGCATTTACCAGTCCAAAAGCATAAGCTGGTGCCGGACCAAATAAACTCCAGATGATAAATGTAATCAAACTGATTATTACCACAGCCGGAACAAAATAGCCTGCTACTTTATCAGCTAAACCCTGGATTGGGGCACGACTGCGTTGTGCTTCACTGACCATTTTTACAATTTGAGCCAAAAGAGTATCATTTCCGACTCGCTGCGCTTTCATCACAAAGCTGCCATTCCCATTTACAGTAGCGCCGGTGACGGTATCATCAACACCTTTAGTGACGGGAACAGGTTCTCCGGATACCATGGATTCATCAACCGAGCTGCTGCCTTCGACAATTACACCATCGACGGGGATTTTCTCGCCGGGGCGCACGCGTAACAAATCATCAACCTGGACCTGCTCCAGGGGAACTTCAGTTGTTTCACCTTCAGCACCTACTCTGCGGGCAGTTTTAGGCGCCAGACCTAATAATGCCCTGATCGCACTGCCTGTCCGGTGACGGGCTCGCAGTTCCAGAACCTGGCCCAGTAATACCAGGGTAATTATCACTGCCGCGGCTTCGAAATAAACCGCCACATTGCCGTCCGCATTACGGAAAGCGGCCGGAAATAGATGTGGCCATAGATTAGCAACTAAGCTGAATCCATAAGCGACTCCGGTTCCAATAGCAATTAATGTGAACATGTTTAAACTGCGGTTCTTTACCGATTGCCAGCCCCGTTCGAAAAATGGAGCACCAGCCCACAATACCACTGGAGTAGCCAGGATTAATTCAATCCATTTTCGCCAGCCACCCCAATCGCCGGCAAAATCAAAGAACATATCGCCCATGGTAATTAGCAGCAGTGGTATTGCGAGTAACATACTGACCCAGAAACGGCGAGTCATATCAACTAATTCCGGATTTTTCTGATCCTCAACGGCAATTTCAAGCGGCTCTAAAGCCATACCGCATTTCGGGCAGGATCCTGGGCCGGATTGACGTACCTCAGGGTGCATCGGACAGGTGTGGAGCCCAACGGCTTCAGCGACACCACGCCAAAGCATATTCGCTTTCTGCGTAGGCGGGTAAATACCATTCTCAACCTGCTGGTGTTTGTGTTGATGAGTATGGCTATCCGCTACGTTGGTAGGGGTATACTTTTGTGGATTTTCCATGAAAGAATGATGGCAATGCTCAGAGCAAAATCCATATTCATGATTATTATAGGATTCAATTGCTATTGCCGATTCACGTTCAACGGTCATGCCACAGACTGGGTCTTTCATAAGACGCTCCCGGTTATTCTTAGATTATCAAAGGTCGGAGAGATTCTGCTTAGTTGTAGTTGTTTTTCAAGATTCGTCATTTTCTAACCTTATTTATTATCTAATTTCACTTTCTGCAGGGACCTGACCGTTACATAATCATTGTAGAGATTTGTAACATTTTGCTATTGACCAACTTTATCGAGGGTTGTTCTGGTCCGGGCACGTAATGATTTAAAGTGACTGGGGCTCATTCCGGTAATTTTTTTGAATTGATTAGACAAGTGTTGAACGCTACTATATCCCAGACGGTAGGCCGTTTCAGATAAAGTCAGTTCATCATAGATCAGTAGCTCCTTTACCCGTTCAATTTTCTGTAAAATGAAGTATTTCTCGATTGTGATGCTTTCAACCGCTGAAAACAGGGAACTCAGGCGGGAATAATCGTGATTCAATTTGCGAGCGAGATAATCAGATAGGTTCATGGACAAAGATTCCAACTGATCCTGATAAATCAGTTCAATTAACAGTGATTTTATAGTTTCAATAATCTTGGCCGATTTTTCAACCAGCAGTTCAAAACCATTTTCTTCTAATACCCGACTAATCTTATTGATATCAACTTGCTCAACCGGATGATCCAGTTTGGCAATTCCAAGTTGTTCGACAGTAGTTTGATAGCCAAGTTTCTCCAGTTCTTCCCTAACTACTTTTATACAGCGGGGGCAGACCATATTTTTGATTCTTAGAATAGTAGTCGCCATAGTATTAGCTCCAGTGTTGAACACAATTATCCATCTTCTTGTTATTGATAAATTTTCCGGAAATTATTCCATTATCCTTTGCGATTTTCTTTAATTACTCGCCGTTCAGCCAAAGTCGAATACAAGATCGGTACTACAAAAGTAGTTAAAATGACAAAAACCATTCCGCCAAAAGAAGGGATGGCCATTGGTATCATTACATCCGAGCCTCGTCCGGTTGAAGTCAGCACCGGTATTAAAGCCAGAATCGTAGTGGCCGCCGTCATCATTGCCGGGCGCACCCGCCGCGATCCGGCATAAATAGTGGCTTCGCGAACTTCTTTGATCGTCTTGGGTTTTAGCTTGGCAAAACTCTGATCGAGATAGGTGCTGATAATAACGCCATCGTCGGTGGCGATGCCAAATAAAGCCAGGAACCCGACCCATACGGCAACACTGAGATTCACCGGGTGAATCTGGAACAATTGTCGCAGATCGATTCCTGCCAGGTTGAAATTGAGGAACCAATCCTGGCCATACAACCAGAGCATGGTAAATCCACCAGCCCAGGCCACCGCGATCCCGGAGAACACGATTGCCGTAGTCGATACACGCCGGAATTGAAGGTACAGGATCATGAAAATGACGAATAGCGATAAGGGCAGAATTACCCGGAGTTTTTTCATG
>JABMPO010000179.1 GCA_013203015.1 Fidelibacterota bacterium | reverse complement strand
TGTATAAGAGACAGCAGGGTGGATGGTGCATCCATAATCGATTTACAAAAGTAGTTAAATAAGTTATTTGATTAATTAAACAGATTTCTTGTCCTCGTTACACCGCCTCTGCTCTCATCCCTCGTTACACCGCTCCTGCTGTGTAACGCCTGCAGTTGCAACGTGGGAGCGATGGAATCAGTGAGTGCGGGAATATTGTTACCAGAATGAGGCGGTTGGCCCCAACAATGGCTCCCTAATACTTCAGTCCCAACTTTTTCTTGACTCGGGTTGTAAGCAGTGGAGCTAATCGACCTTTTTCATGGGCGATTTTCATAAACATTTTACGCTTGGTCTTGGGTGGTAATTTGTAATCTGCGCGGGGGATCATTGATAAAGCACCTTTTTCACAGGCCGTGATGCAGGCGCCACAGCCGAGGCAGATGTCCGATTTTACCATGCTGACCCGACCATTGCCGTTACTGGCGATTTTATCCAGACCAATGGCTTTAACATTGCAGGCCGTGAAACAATCACCACAATAATCACAGATATCCTGATCGACGACGGCGATGTAGGGCGTTTTATTAACGCCCTTATAATAACCGGCCTGCACCCCGGCCATGATTTCGCAGCAGCAACCGCAACAATTACAGATGAAGGTAGGTTTTTCTCGAATATTATCGGTGATGTGAGTTAAATGCAGGTCTTCCGCCATTTGTAGAATATCCAGTAATTCCTGCTTGGTTTTTTGCTCGGCGAAACCGCGCCGTGTGAGAAATTCCGAACCACGTCCCAGTGAGATACAGATGCCTTCGGTAGGAGCACCCTTTTTACAGGATTTACCCTCATGTTCCCGTTTGTGACGGCAATAGCACATGGACACAGCGCCGTATTTGGCATTCATTATTATTTCTTTAGCGCTGTCGAACGATACAATTTCACTGTTAACCGGGATGTGCTCTTCATAGGGCAGGGAACGGGTAAGCTGGGTTTTACTACCGAAAAATTCTTTCGCCTGTCCGTCCTTATCGTCCCAGTGGAAATATTCACTCATGAGTCGGGCCACCTTATCCATGGGAATATCGGTCCGGTTTTTCATAAATGTGAATTCGATGAATCCGATTACACCGGGCATCAACAGGTAGTAAACCTTATCGCCGTAAGGCATATCCATGATAATGCCTTTGTCGGCCATGGATTCCAGGATCGGCGCCAGTTTTTCCTCCGGGTAACCAGTGCGTTCGATCATTTCAGCCATGGTGGCTTCCATCAGTGGAAATTTAGAGCCCACATAAGCTTCATCCTCTGTGAACAGGATCGCTAGCATTTCCCGCAGGATTTCATTGTCAACCAGGCCAATCGGGTACTGGTTCAGTCGGTCGATCAGCGGAACCAGGTTGGTTTTAGAATCGGCAATATGTCCCATAATCGTACTTCCCAGTTTATTTATTTTGATCGAAAATAATCGCGAATGTAGTAAAAATCAAAACCAACGATTCCTAAGAATCCTTTTCGAATGTGTCGAGCACTCCGCCGCTGGCAGCCGCCAGATGGCCGGCCAGAATACTGGTGTAATGCTGCGCCCAGGTAGTCATTATTTGCTCGTAGGGCAGTTCTGCAAAAGTACCGTGATCTTCCAGATATTCCATGTGGAGATTACCTTCGCTATCCAGAGAGTGAAATTGTGAATCGGTTTTTCCATCAAATTCCGGCAGCTGGAATCCGAACCGTTCGCAAAGTGTTTTGTTAAAGGCCGGGGTAGCCTTAACCCATTGTCCATTCAGATAGAATTCGGTGTAACCGTGCCAGTAGAAAATATCAGATCCCATGAGATTACGTAATTTTTCAGTATTCAGATGGTTGCGCACATTTGCAAATCCCAATCGTGTAGGAATACCGATAGAGCGGGCCACCGCCGCCAGCAGGGTAGCTTTCGTGATGCAGAAACCATAACCCTGCTCGATTACCACACTGGCCCTGAATTTTTCCGGCTTGATCGGAACCCGGTAGGGATCATAGCGGAAATCGTCCCGGACGTGACGTAATAAAATGATTGCCTGTTCAACCGGGTCAGTGATTCCATTGGTCAATTCTGAGGCGTATTTTGCTACCGCCGGTTGATCAAAATTGATGAAATAGGTCGATTCCAGATATTGTTTTTGTTCTTTAGTAGTAATCATTTATACCATACTTTGCATTTTACTAATCGATTTTCCAGTGATGGTGTGGTAATTGGAGTAAAGGTTGGCGGTTAGACAGGAATGAACCGGCAAAATTGTAACCAGGTCCCCAATTGCAACATGCCGCATCATGTCTTTCGTCATTTGGATGGTACCGTGTTCCTGAGATAATGAAATTATCGGAGCTGAGCTATCGGGTGAACTCCAGCCATCTGGGGTTGTGGGTACCAGATATCCGTAGGTGGTTATTGTGCTTGATTTCAAACTTTCTTTCGACAGATGTACGGAACCGCAATGAACAACAATCTCGCCCCGATTGGGATATTTGCCTATCACGGGACAGGTAACAGCTACGGCAATATCTTGGTAGCGGCAAGTCCCCAGCCGTAATTGCATCAAATCGTAAAAAACGAAATTCCCCGGTCGGATTTCATCCACACCAGTGAAATTATTGGACAGACTACAACCGGGGGTATCACCAATGGAGATTGAGCAGGTGCTGATACCGCTATCAAGAATATCCCTTTTCAAGTCAATCAAACGGATTATTGACTCAGTGTGAATGCGTAAGACTTCATCGACACTTGATTGGTGGTAAGTATGTCCGGCATGCGTCAGGATACCACGAAAATCCATTTTTTCTGCCGACTGGATTTTTTGCGCCAGCTCAATCACTTCTTCGCTATTGTACCATAGCAATCCACAACGATGGTAACCCACATCGATTTTTATCCAGATTTGCGCCTGACTGCGAAGCTGTTCCGTTAAATATGTGACTGCCGACAACGAATCGACCAGCAGGTGCAGATCGATCTGCTTGGCTATATGATTTAACCGGTCAATATCTGGTAAATTGACTGGCATCGCAATTGTGATATCATTCCAGCCGTCCCGGGCAAAATACTCAGCCATATCCACCGATGAAACGGTGATCGCATTGACCCCGGCATTCCTGAACCAGCGTCCAATTGTCTGCGATTGATGGGTCTTGAAATGAGGGCGAAAACTAAGATCATTCTGCCGGGCTTTAGCGGCCATACGTCTGATATTCGATTTGGCACGATCTACGTCTATCAGGAGCGTTGGTTTGATAATCGGGCTCATAATTTGTTAACTGTTAACATCAGAATAGGAAACTCAAATTTTTGACAGGTATCGTTCCACGCGATCCAGTCCTTCGGCAATATTCTCTATGGAATTGGCATAGGTGAATCGCAGATAACCTTCGCCATTTTTGCCAAAGTCGATCCCGGGCGTAACACCGACATGGGCATTTTCCAGAATATCAAAAGCCAGTTTGTATGAATCGTTGG
>JABMPO010000178.1 GCA_013203015.1 Fidelibacterota bacterium | reverse complement strand
GCCCCAACGAAATTCACCGGTTGGTATTCCCAGACCGGAGCGATTCCCAGCATTCCAGTAGAATCATTTTGGACCGGATTAGGATTAATTCCAATCCGAACTTCGGCCTTCATCTGGGCATCATCACGCTGCCATACCAGCAAAACTTCTTGTGCCGGAATCGGACGAATCAGGTTGGTCATTTCTTCCCAGGTAGTCACCGGTTGCCCACCGATTGAAACGATTCGATCACCGGGTAGCAAACCGATTTCCTCGGCCGGCATATTTTTCAACACGGTTGAAACAACCGGTTCATTGCTAATTTCCGGTATTCCCGTGACCCCGGCAATCCAGGAAAAAAGCACAAAAGCCAGCAGAATGTTCATGATAACACCGGCGCTCATCACCCAGGCCTGCGCCCATTTGGACTTTGAAAGCAATTCGAAGGGGGCGTGCTCGATACTGGTGTCCATGCTTTCATCAATCATCCCCGACATTTTAACATAGCCGCCAAAAGGAATCAGGGCCAGCGTATATTCAGTGAGACTACCGTGGCGCCCGGGTCTGGGGATCAACTTTGAAATAACCGGCTTCCAAATCAGCTTGCCCGATTCATCCTTGCCAAAAAAGAACAGCTTGAATTCCCAACCGCCATCGACCGAAGTAAATGAAAATAGTCTGGGGGGTAATAAAATTGAAAAACGTTCCACCCGGACGCCAACCGACCGAGCTGCCAGATAATGTCCCAGTTCATGGAAAAAAACCAAAACCGTAATAACAATTACAAATGCTAAAAAAGTCGTCATAATTAATAAGTCTCAATCATTGTTAGGAAGATTTCATAGAAAATTTGTGGTTTTCAATGCTCAAATCAGTAAGATGTTTCAACTGCTCCGATAGTCAGTAATAAAAGTAGTAACCCAGCTTTCTAAATATTTGATATGGGCTAATTCCGGTTCAGCAATCCAGTCATGTTTTGCCAGGGCTCCTTCAATCATAACCGGAATATCCGTAAATCGGATTTCACCGCCGAGAAAACGATATACGGCCTGCTCATTGGCCACATTCAGCACTGCCGGCGAACTGCCACCGGATTTTAAGGCTTCAAACGCGAGTCGCAAACAGGGAAATTTATGATAATCGGGAGCTTCGAACGTCAGTGTTCCCATAGTGATCAGATCAATGTCCTCCCAATTTGAAGCAAGATGACGAGGATAGGTCAGGGCATACTGAATCGGTATTTTCATATCCGGCAGACCAAGCTGGGCTTTAAGTGAACCATCTCTGAATTTTACCATTGAGTGGATAATTGATTGCGGGTGTATCACAATTTCAATTTGTTCGGCTCCAACATCAAACAACCAGTAGGCCTCAATTACTTCTAAGCCCTTATTCATCATTGTGGCGGAATCGATAGTGATTTTTTTGCCCATGGACCAGTTGGGATGCTGCAATGCATCTGAAACGGTAATTTGCGCAAAATCCTTTACCGGCCGAGTCCGAAAGGGACCACCGCTGCCGGTTAAGATCAGACGATCAATATCGGCCTTATTCTCACCAGCCAGGCATTGCCAGATTGCCGAATGTTCACTATCTACCGGATAGATGTTGCTACCACTGTCAGTGCACAGTTTTTTAATAATATCACCAGCCATAACCAGACTTTCTTTATTGCTGAGGGCGATATCAACTCCGGCTCTGGCAGCCGCAATTGTAGGTTCCATTCCGGCCGAGCCTACCAGCGCATTCAACAACAAGTCGATATCTTTTCGCCGACTGACCTCAAGCAATCCCTGCAAACCGGTAACTATGTCGATACCGCTGCCGGCTAATTTTCGCTCAACATATCTGGCGGACTCCAAATCGGTAACTGCCACTACCTGCGGGCGATAGCGCTGAGCCTGTTCCACCAGTAGTTGAGCATTTTTATGGCCACTGATGCAAACCAGTTCAAATTCACCGATCAGATTCTCCACTACTTTCAGCGCATTGACCCCGATTGATCCCGTCGATCCCAGGATAGATAGTCTGCGTGGCATTACTTCAACTCCCGAGTTAAATCGATTGTCAGTAAGACAATTTCCTGATGATAACGACAATGGACTCCAACCGAAAATAGATTTCCAACTTTAAACTGTTCACTGATGTAGAAATAATTGGTTTGTCCGGAAAAACGTTTGGCGGATAGAATATCTGGCGTCGCCCGACCGTTGTAGAAATCAGCACCAAAACCCAGAAAAAACGGAATACCTGCCAATTGATATTTTCGCCTAAACAGGATATCGGTTGAGCGCAGGGCAATATCGGCTGGTCCGTTCAATTGTGATAGTAAAATATTGATTGTCCAGGGAGGCTTATCATCCGTGGAATTCAGAAACAGGGTCCCACCATAAGCAGTAATCCGGGTTATATCATTGCCAACACTGTAGGCAGCCAGGCTGCCCCTAATTATTAAATTGGCCGTGACCAGAAAGCCAAAATCAAATTTCGGCAGCACACCTACGATTTTATTATTGTCCGTGGATATCAATGAATAAAACGGCCTGGAAATTGTAAGGCCTAACTTCATACGTGCTATCGGATCATTTGAAAATAGCGGTTGGTGCCCAAGAGAGATTCCAATACCGCGGATAACAGAATTTGGAGTGGTGTAATAATCAGCACTATCTATCTGATCGAGATCAAATTCATGGAACTGGGCCGGTAAAAAGGAAATGGAAGCAGTCAGAAGAATCACGACCGCTAAATAATAACGCCCGATCATCGATCAGATCAGGTTACGTGTGCTTGATTCAATAAAATTGATAATTTGGTTAATTTCCGGGCGATGGTCAAAATCGGATTCTATTTTTTTCATTGCGACTTTCCGCGTCAGCTTGGATCTAAACAAAATTCGATAAGCTTTTTTGATATTTGTTCGAGTGTCGGCATCAAATCCCCGGCGCTCCAATCCCACTCGATTGATTCCGGCATAGCGCAGCGGCTCACCGGCAGCCAGGATAAATGGCGGAACATCCTGGACAACCCGAAAACCACCCCCGATAAAGGCATGGGCACCGATGTGGCAAAACTGATGAACCAGAACACCGCCGCCCAATGAAGCCCATTCTCCGATTTCAACATGGCCTCCCAGGGTCGCCTGGTTGGCAAAGATTGCATTTTCCCCGACAGTGCAATCATGGGCTATATGAACGTAGGCCATCAGCAAACAATTATCGCCGACTTCAGTAACCCCGTGGGCTGCCGTACCGCGATTCAGCGTGCATGATTCCCGAATTACTACATTATTCCCGATAACAAGCTTGGTATCCTCATTGTTATATTTCAAATCCTGCGGTGGTACCCCGATTGCTGAATTATGTAAAATACTACAATTACTGCCAATTTCCGTGCCGGAATCGATAGTAACAAAATTTCCGATCTTGGATCCGGAACCGATTGTGACATTATCAGCAATGATTGAATACGGGCCGACTCTGACATTTTCAGCAATATTCGACAGGGGATCGATTATCGCCGTGGGATGGATATTGGATTGGGACATTAGTCTTCCGAGCGATCTACTACGCGAGCAAGTATTGTTGCTTCTGATACCAATTTGTCGCCAACAAAACATCGTCCCTGCAAACGAGCTAATCCCAACCTGAATTTTAGCATTTCCATTTCAATTCGAAGCTGGTCTCCGGGAATAACCGGTGCCCGGAAACGTGCTTTTTCAATACCGGTTATAAACATGTTCTTCTTACTGGGATCACCGAGCGAATGTAAAATCAAAAAAGCTCCGGCCTGGGCCATAGCCTCGATAATCAAGACACCGGGCATTACGGCCTGCTTCGGAAAATGACCCGGAAAAAATGGTTCTGTGATAGTGACATTTTTCACTGCGGTTAATCGCTCGCCGGGGATCAAATCGACGACCCGATCCACCAGAATGAAAGGATAGCGATGAGGCAGAATGTTCATCACACCCTGGATATCAAATAAATAATCACTGGCGGCTCGAGATTGAAATCGTTTTTGCAGGATTTTCTTTTCGTATTCTTTTTTAATCTTTTTAACCAATTCAACATTACTGGCATGACCACTGCGAGCGGCGATAACGTGACCGCGAATAGGAATACCAAGCAAAGCCAGATCGCCAATGAGATCAAGCGCTTTATGCCGAACCGGTTCATTGCTGAAACGTAATTTTTTACCGTTTAAAATGCCATTTGCTCCGAGAATTATCTCCTCCCGGATGCCAAAGGCTGTACGCAGGTGTTCAACTTCCTTGTGACCAATCTTTTTATCTATAATTACAACTGCATTATCCAGGTCGCCCCCTTTTATGAGGCCATTATCTTTCAATTCTTCCACTTCGCTCAAAAAACAAAACGTCCGGGCCGGAGCGATTTGTTTTGCAAAATCTTTTTCCATATTATAAATGGAAGTGTATTGCGTTCCGAGTGTGTTGATTTTGTAATCTACCATAAAGGTGACCCGAAAACGGTCGGAAGGCAGAACATGGATATCAATACCGCGCTCCGGATCGGAATAGGTTATGGTTTTATCAATTTCCAGAACTTCCCGGCGGGCATTCTGTTCTGCAATCCCAGCCGACAACAAAGCATCAACAAATTCTTTTGAACTGCCATCGAGAACCGGTGGTTCTTTCTCGGTAAGCTCAATTAAAACGTTATCAATTCCTAGTCCTGAAATTGCCGCCAGAACATGCTCGACAGTATGAACCCGCACACCATTCTGTTTGATGGTAGTCCCCCGGGAAATATCTACCACATGATCTATATCAGCTTTGATTTCGGGACAACCATTAACGTCGGTTCGCACAAATCTGATACCGGTATTAACTTCAGCCGGTTTAAATGTTATTGTGCATTCGACACCAGTGTGCAATCCCTGACCGACAATTGAAACAGCTTTAGTTATAGTTTTTTGAAATTTACTCATCCAATTACTGATAAAGTTTGGTCACTTTATCTTCTAATTTTAACATCCGTCTTTTCAATAAAGCAACCGCCGTCATCACCGCATCCCGTTTATTTTGCTCACGGATTTCACGAACCGGCATTCCGGCATAGATTTTACCGCCTGGTAATGACTTGGTAACACCGGTTTTTGCCGCAAAAACAGCCCGATCACCAATTGTCAGGTGGGGTGCCACCCCCACGTGTCCGGCGAACACGCAGAAATCGCCAATAACCGCGCTGCCGGCAATGCCGACTTCACCGGCCACCAAACAGCCGCGACCAATTTTTACGTTATGCGCCAGATGCACAAGATTGTCAAATTTACTGCCGTCCCCAATAGTGGTATTGCCTATTGTTCCCCGATCAATTGTACAATTGGCTCCCAACTCAACATCAGTGCCAATGATCACTTGACCATTCTGTGGTATTTTGTGGTGGACATCGTCGACTGTGGCAAAGCCAAAACCATCACAGCCAATCACAGTCCCAGCATGGATTATTGTCCGACTACCGACCTCACAATGATGATAAATCACTACCTGGGGATATAAAAGGCAATCCTGACCTATTCGGGAATTCTGACCAATAACCACCTGGGCCTCAATTGTTGAATTTTGGCCGATTTGGACGCCCGATTCAATAACCACATGGGGACCAATCGAAACATCGGGTTCGATTTCCGCACTAGGGTCAATAACTGCTGTTGAGTGAATACCTGATATACGGGTCGAAGCCGGCTTGAAATACTCCAGTAGACGAGCTAAAGCCAGTTGAGTATTGTCGACTACAATTCCATTACGATCAGCCAACAATGCACGATCATTAGTTAACACGGCAGATGCTTTTGTTTCCGGTAGATATTTTTTATACAGGGGGTTTCCCAGAAAAGTAATCGTGCCTTGTTTTCCGTTTTGAATTTCGGAAATACCGGTAATGTCTAATCGAGCGTCCCCAATCAGCTCACCGCCGGCTATAAGTGCCAGCTCTTTAAGGGTAGACAAGTTTAGTTGTCCGAGCTAATCTTCCTTAACTCATGCAAAACGTCATCGGTGATATCGTGGGTTGGCTTGGCATAGAGTAATGAAACCGAACCGTCCAGGACATAATCGTAACCTTTGTCGATCGCCACCTTATCTACCGCCTGTTTTACCCGGGCCAGAATATCATATTCCAATTGCGCCTGTTTCTTATACAATTCGCCTTCCGGACCGACTTTCTGTTGTTGGAACAACTGGATGTCCTGTTGCAGCTTACCAATCTGGCTTTCTTTATCGCGTCGCCATTCCGGTGAGCTCATCAAACGTTGCGTCTCAAAATCCTGGGTAAGGCTATCAAGCTTGGCAACCATTATTTGATATTCAAACTGAACCTTCCGAAAATCCATTTGCAATTGATCTTCAGCATCACGGAAATCTTCATATTCCGTACGGATTCGTTCTGATTGAACATAGCCAATTTTAATCTGGCTCTGTGCTGACAGCGGCATTAATAAGCAAATGCCAGCTAATACAGTTAATATTATCGTTTTACGTGCCACTCATTTCCTCCTTGTGACTATTAAAATTGTTGTCCAAAGATTATGTGATAATTCCAGCCGGTCGGTTTCCCATCCCCGGATATATCATCAAATCCATATCCCATATCAAATCCCAGCATGCCAACCATTGGCATGAAAAAACGTATGCCTGCTCCTGCCGATCTGCGTACGTTCAAAGCCGAATTGCGTGACATCGAAAACGGTTCGACCATCTGATGGGTATCCCAGACATTTCCAGCCTCGGCAAAAGCTATGAGATAAACCGTCGGATTTTCAGATAGCGGTAATCTCAATTCAGTACCGTATTTCAGAATTGCGTTTCCACCTACAGGACGACCACTATACTGTGGTCCGATGGAATTATCGGGGTAACCCCGTAACATATTTCCATAAGGTATTCCACTGCCACCCATGATAAACTTCTCATCCAAAGGTACCAGAGAATATTTTTCATTGCTGTCGGGCAATGGCTGAATTACGCCCATTTTGATTGAACTGGTCAAAACAAATTTACTGAATGTAGGTGTGAACCACTCCAAATTCAATAGATGTTTATGATAATCTTCATTACCCGGTAAGGGACCGCCGGAAAGGGTCGATTCCCAAACCATTTTTGAGCCACGGGTAGGGAATTCCGGATGATCACGGCTATCACGAGTAATTATCTGGGTGATATTTATACCAACCGTTTGATCGGCACCGCCCACATAGCGATCAATATTTTCCTGGGTCCCGGTATAAGTTTTATTTACCCAGCGGGCTACCCAAGTGCCGCGGAAATAATCATCTGGCCATTTAAATCGGCGTCCCCAGCGCAAACTACCCCCCAGCATTGTGATATCCAATGGATAATAATATGAGGTTGATTGTCCGCGTAATGTGTAAAACACGGAAAATCCAATCAAATTTCGACTATCACGCACCATGGGATCGATAAAACTAATCGAAAAAGAACGATACTTGGAAGGGGTTGAAACCTGGGTTAGTGAATACTGGGTACCAACATTAAAACTAAGGCTAAGTTGCTGCCCGTTCCCACTGCGAAAAGGACGTACCAAATCAAAATTGTTGAATTCCAGGCCTCCACCACCGGTCATTCCATATTCTCCGGTAAAACCGACATTGGCACTGGCTCGATCAGACGACCGTTCTTCAACAGTGATTTCCAAATCTATTTCATCTTCATCCACGGGAACCACATCGGGAACAACATCACCAAAATAATTGAGCAGGAATATTTTCCGCTGGCTTTGAATTAGTTTTTCACGATTGAAAATATCGCCGGGATACAGCATTAATTCACGCCTGATAACATTTTCACGAGTCTTGGTGTTTCCGGCAATAATGATATTTCTTACAGAAACTTGATGGTTTTCGACCACGGTAAAATCGATATCAATGGAATCTTCGCCTATTGGAGTGAATTGAGGTTGAATCTGGCTGTAAATATAGCCGCGGTCCATATATAATCCCTGAACACGATCATAAACAGCAAGATTAAATTCTTGGGCACTGTAGCCATCACCGGTGGTGATATTAAGTCGCCTATTCAATTCTTCTTCGGTAAATAAGGTATTTCCTTCCCAGGAAAAATTACGGTAAAAATATTTGGGACCTTCATACACTTTGAGTTTGATGCTCATCCTGCGAAAATTATCGCTATAGGTGATTGTGTCACTCAAGACTGTGAAATCCCGATACCCGCGGTCCTGATAAAATTGTATCAATAGATCGGTATCTTCTTCAAATTTATTTTCGTCGAAAGGTCCCCGCCAGAAAAAGTACCAGCGTTGTTGCTTGGTCTCTTTCAGAACGCGTCGCAACCTGAAATCAGAAAAGGCTTCATTCCCATCGATATCAATTTCCCTGGTTTTAACTTTCTTGCCTTCATCAATCGTAAACGCAATATCGCGGACAGATTTTGATAGTTTAAGTGGTGTTTGTTGCGACTTTTTTTTACGCTTTGATTTTTCCGGCGGCCGCGGTTCAATTATGGCACCTGATATAACCACCTTTAAATATCCGTCTTCCGCATATAATTCCCGCATCTTGCGGATAGCCTTGGATATTGTCGCTGGTTGTATGCGCTGACCGTAGGTTAACGACAATTCCTCATTAAATTTTTTGTCACTTATTTTTTTGTTGTTGTCATAATGGACTTTACCCAGAACATAGTTTTCTTCGATCAGAATTGTGATCTTGACACCAGCCGGCGTTTCTTCATCTAACCTGATCTGGACATCGTTAAATACGCCTAATTGCCAGAGACGCTTCACAGCCCGGGGAAACTCCGTGCCACTTATCGTAGCGCCTTTACTAAGCCCACTGGTATACCGAATAACACTGGCTGAGGTTATATCATTGCCTTCTACATTTACATCTAACAAGGTCAATTCTGGCGATTGCTGACCAATCACTCCAGTAAACAGTATCACATAGATAGTAAGTAATTGCTTTATTTTCATTCTAAATTATTTTAATTGTTCACTAATCATACCAAATCGACGTTCGCGCTTTTGGTATTCGCTTATCACCTCTAAAAGTTCCCGCTCACGAAAATCCGGCCAGAAAGTAGCAGTGAGGAAAACTTCGGTGTAGGCCATTTGCCATAATAAAAAATTGCTGAACCTGAAATCACCACCGGTTCGGATGAACATATCCGGATCTGGCATATGCGCAGTATATAAATTATTACTGATCAAATCCTGATTGATATCTTCCGGTTGCAGTTGACCTTCCTTCACCTGGGCTGCCAATCTGCGAATTGCGATGGTCAATTCCTGGCGGCTGCCATAGCTCAGAGCCAGATTCAGGTTCAAGCCAGTGTTATTCTCAGTGATCTTGACACCGTCCAGCATTCCTTTTTGGGCATCTGAGGCAAGGTCTTCAATTTGGCCGATTACCGTCAGGCGTACATTGTTGCGATGCAAATTTTCGACTTCAGCCCTGATTGTATTAACCAGCAACTGCATTATTGCCGTTACTTCTGTTTTGGGGCGACTCCAATTTTCCGTGGAAAAAGTATACAGCGTCAGGTGCTTAATATCAATTTCACCACAAACTCTGGTAATCTCCCGAACTGAATTTATCCCTTCGCGGTGGCCGGCTACGCGCGGAAGAAAACGTTTCTTAGCCCAACGTCCATTGCCATCCATAACAATGGCTATATGAACCGGCATATTGCCGGTTTTCAGTATATCCGTTCGCAGTTTTGAAGTATCAGCCATTTACAATGTCAATTCTGAGATAAAACAGAATGATAAAGTTAGCTTTATCTTGCTTCTTCAGTCAAGAAGTAGTCCTCGAACAATCCGTCAGAAAATCCTTGGTTGACACAGAATACTAAAGGATTATTCCATACTGGTACAAGTAGAATCTAAAGATTATTTCTGCCAATAAAACCGACAGCACGAGCGGATATAACAGAAGTTCGGCTGACCGGCGGTAGCCCCGTTTAATCTGGGAGATTATCAATAATAGAGACAGGGTTGGTAGTACCACACCAAACAATGTAGCAAAAACCGGCAGATAGCCCTGCATTTTAGTGATATAATCGAGCCAGTTAAGCATTTCCGGCACTAGAGTAAATTGCCCCCAAATGATACTGTAACCAATCCAGACAGCACGGGCAGTCAGCAGAAGAAATAACATGGTTACCAGCGGTCGAATAATCATCGCTAATTCAGTACTGTCTTTTATTTTTTTAACATCGCCGAGCAGCAGAAAAAACAATCCTAAAATACCGGTTGTCAATATCTGGATTATGAAAAGCAATTCAGAGGAATAAAGCAGAATGGCAGAAACCTTATAAAATACAATAAGACCAAATACCGATGGAATTGAGATTATCCAGGGGTGTACGCGATTGCGATTCCAGTAGAAAGCAATGGTTGAAAACAATGCCATTAGCCAGATAATTCCGGAGAGACGTAGGTGAAATCCCGTATCATGCAGCCATAATAGCGCCACACCAACGACACCGGCCAGAGCAGCTACCATCAATTGCTGATAATAAAGTCCAGCTACAGCTATTTTTCTTTGACACCACAGCCCCAGGGGATAAATCGCCGCAATGGATACCCCTGTCAAAGTGGTAACTGCGGCAACAGTATTCAATGTCCCCTCATTTTATTCCCGCGGGTATCGCAACAGATTATTATTGCGGCAAGCCCAGTTTTTCACGTCCGGCGGGTGTAATCATCTCGACCGTCCAGCGGGGATCAAATACCATCTTGACCTCAACATCTACAAGACCTTCAAGTTTAAGAATGCTCTCTCTCACATTCGCTGAAATTTGACTGTGCATGGGACAGCCGGGCGTAGTGAGAGTCATTGTTACCAGGGCGCTATCTTGCTCGACCGAAACATCATAAATAAGTCCCAGATCAACGATATTTACCGGTATCTCCGGATCATAACATTCATATAAAACTTCCATAACCTGTTCTTTAGTAACCATTATTAACCTTTATTTTCCAAATTTGCGATGATATTATCTGTTATTGAGCCATAAATGGTGCTGATAGGCGAATCCGGATTTTGAATCACAATTGGAGTACCGGCATCGGTGGCTTCTACCAGAGCTTGAGACAGCGGGATTTCTCCCAGTAATGGTACATTCAAGCGCTCGCTTTCCGATTTTCCACCGCCCCGTTTGAATAAATCCAGCGTAACGTCAAATTCACCTTTCTTATTTACCGCCAGGGAATCAATTTCGTCCAGTTCAAGAATAATATCCGTGATCGGTTCCTTGTTCTTATCCAATACCCGCCCGGTCAACCGTAAACCGGACATATTTTCCACAACTCCCAGAACCGGCGCATCGACTTTCCTAAACATATCGGCGCTTTTCCTCACATCGGCCAGCGCAATTTTCTGCGGAGTAGTAACGATTACAGCCCCGCTTATTTTAATTTTCTGAACCAGTGTTAATTGAACGTCGCCGGTTCCTGGCGGTAAATCAAGAATCAGATAATCCAGTTCGCCCCAGTCCACATCCTTAAAAAACTGATCTACCATCTTGGCTACCATGGGTCCACGCCAGATTGCCGGTGCGTTATTACCACTGATAAAACCAAAACTCATAACCTGCATTCCAAATCTTTCCAGCGGCAGCAGTTTTTTATTATCCGTGATTCCCGGTCGTTCATTGATTCCAAGAATAATAGGCAGTGATGGTCCGTAAATATCAAGATCGAGCAGACCGGTACGTTTTCCCCGCAATTGCAGGGTTGCAGCTACGTTAGCCGCAACGGTAGATTTACCGACTCCGCCTTTGCCGCTGGCGATCGCCACAACGTATTTAACACCCGGTAATGTGCTCTGTCCGGCGAAGGGATCTTTTTCTGCCGCCGGACCAACATTGGGTTTCACTGAAGTGTCCTCCATCTCGATGGTAACATTAGAAAACCCACCCTTAGTTGTAAGTACTTCCCGCACAGCGGCTTTTACGTTTTCAATTTTTTCCTGCTGGTCAGTCAGTATTTTGAGTTTTACGGTAACCGTATCCCCGGCAGGTTTGATTTCGGAAACCATACCAAAAGAAATTATATCCCTACTAAAACCCGGATAATTAACAGTTTTTAACAATTCAACAATTTGATCTCTATTCATATTTCTCCATTAAAAAACGGCTGTAAAACAGCCGTTATTTAAATCCTGTTAAGATTCAATTAACCGTAAATTTTACGGCCGCTTCCATCGTACTGCTATCCGTTTGTTATGTTTCTATTAGCGCTGATTAATATCAACAACATTGAGACGGAACAACAGTTTGCCCCTTAAAATTTGTCAGGCAGTTAAACGATTATAGCGCTCCATCAATACTTCTTCGGATTCCTCAATCCCCATGGGGATACAATCTACGGGACATACTTCAACACACTGTGACTCATCAAAATGGCCTTTACATTCGGTACACAATTCCGGATCGATTTCATAAAACTCATCACCTTCGGTAATGGCTTCGTTGGGGCATTCGGGTTCGCAGGCTCCGCAGTTGATACATTCATCTGTAATTGTAAGTGACATCACAACTCCTGTTGTTTAATTATTAACAAATTTTTCTACCAAATCATTAACTGATGCTGGCATCAACGGAAATAGGTAGATCAAAAAACAAGTAGCACCCACGAAATTAAGTTGTTTTTTAGTAAAGATAAAAAGTCTTTTCAACTATAATTTTGTCCCGTCTTATCATTAAACACATGCTCAAATCCGAAAATACAAAAATATTTTATCTCTGGTCAGCTCAATTGATTTCCAGCACCGGCGATGCCATTTACCAGATTGCCTTGATCTGGCTGGTACTTGACATTACCGGCTCCAATACAATTACCGGTCTGGTGGCTCTCAGCGCCTATTTACCAGCAATGTTATTCGGATTGATTGCCGGCGTTATGGTTGACCGCTATAATCGGCTTAGATTAATGCTGATTTCAAATTTTTCCCAGGCGATTACAGTTATTATCATCCCCATATTGCTAACAATGGGTTATGAAAATGTCTATCTGATCGGGTTACTGGCCTTTATTCGCAGCAGCTTCGGAACAATGTTTCCACCGGCTCTAAACGCTTTTATCCCAACAATTGTCCCAACCAATCTGTTAATTCGGGTAAATTCCTTGTTGGCAACATCAGCCCAGTTGGCTTACCTGATTGGCCCGGCAACGGCAGCAATATTATTGAGTCAAATATCGTTGAAATATTTGTTTGCCCTGGATAGTTTGTCTTTTTTACTGGCTCTGGGTCTGCTGTTGATGATCAAGTCGGGAAAACAAAAAAATGCTGCCAAGCCAACCAGTCACAATTGGCATGAACTGGTAACCGGCCTAAAATATATTAAATCAAATCGCACAATCGGTTACATCCTTGGACTGACTATTATCAATAACCTGTTTATCATGGGTCCAGCAATCGTTGGTATGCCCATTCTGGTAAAAGATGCACTGCATGGTTCGGCCTCGGATTATGCCGCCATTGAAGCCTGTTACGCTATCGGTATGCTGATCAGCTCATTCATCATTTTCCGCATCGGTAACAATTTTCGCACAGGTACTGTATTAATGTTAGGAATGATCATTGATGGCCTAACATTCAGCTTTCTGTACTTCATTAATTCTGTACCAGTAGTTATGGGCATGATTATTATCCATGCTCTTGGAATTCCAATGATTACCATTTCACGGACGGCAATTATTCAGAAATATGTGCCCAATAGGTTGCAGGGGCGCGTCTTTTCCATGATCCATCTAGCGGTTGTCGGTTTAACCGGTGTCTCATCTGCCCTGATAGGTATTATGGCGGATATAATCCACATTCAAACCGTATTCCTGGTCATTGGCTTTGGGGCAGCCGCTTGCGGGATAATCGGTATATTCTATAAAGAAATCAGAAGATTGGAATAATCTATCGGCTGGCTTTGCTGTTTTTAATTCATAGATCTAAGAGTGTAATTGGTATATCTGATCTGTTCCAGGGAATAAAACTATAGTTTGTATGAACTACATCAAAGTTTCTAATTTCATTTATTATGCATCTTGTTCTTGACCAGGGAACTTCATCGACTAAGGTGTTTCTGTTTAATGGTGTCCCGGAAATAAAATTTTCCAGCCGCCTGCCACACCGCTTAAGCAGACCCGCTCCCGGACATGTCGAAAGCGACCCGCTTCATATTCTGGAAACCTGTTACCGGTTGATCAAAGAAGCGGTAGATTTCTGCCAAAAATCAGGACAGACCATCAATAGCGCCGGAATGGCCGTCCAACGCTCCACGTTCCTGTTCTGGGATAAAGCCACCGCCCGTCCATTGACACCGGCTATCAGTTGGCAGGATACCCGGTCTGAGGACCAATTGGATAGTCTGGTGCAATATACCGATATGATTCAGGATGCAACCGGAACTCCGTTAAGCGCCCATTTCGGCGGTCCTAAATACCTGCATCTTGTTCGCAACAACCCCGATCTTCAACAGCGTGTTGATCAAGGATCGGTATATTTTGGCCCGCTCAGTGCCTTTTTATCTCAATCTTTAACTGGCGTAGCTGGTGTGGATCACTCGATCGCCGGGCGCTCATTATTCATGCGATTGGATAATCCCGAATGGGACGAGCGCTTATGCAACATTTTCAATGTTGATAAAAACGTGTTGCCGCCGCTGCAACCCACCCTGGGATATTTTGGTACTATTTCGATTGATAGCATTGATATACCAATACGTTGTGTTATTGGCGATCAACAAGCCGCCTTATTAGGGCAGGGCGGTTGGGTGGACGGCGACCTGGCGCTGAATTTTGGCACATCCGGGTCAGTTATGTTAAATACCGGTCAGCGTCCGGGACAAATCCCCGGGCTGATCAGCTCGGTCCTGTATTCAACCGATCACGACATTCATTATCTGCTGGAAGGCACGATAAATACCTGCAATTCTTTGTTTGATTGGCTGGAGCGGGATTTGGGAATATCCGTTCACCGGCGAAACTGGGATAAACTGTGTCAAAAAACGACAACTAACGGCGTGGTTGTGCCCGGTTACTGCGGACTGGCGGCTCCCTACTGGCAGGATTGCTTCGACACGATCATCAGGAACATCGATGTAACTAACACTGATCAGATTATCCGAGCTTCCATTGAATCAATCGGTTATTTCACCAGGGATATAATTTGCTTGATTAAAAATCACTTGCCAATCAAATTGGGTAATATCAGCGCCAGCGGCGGACTCAGCCGGACATCCCTGCTGCAATTTATTGCCGATCTACTTGATGAAACCGTCGGTCACACAACCATGAAAGATCATACCGCCCTGGGGGTCTTGCAACTATTGCGGAAAGCGGATGGTTACCCGGTTAAAAAGCAAGCTTTTAACCACCTCTATAAGCCGTCCATGTCAGCAATCGCGCGCCAGGCTAAGATCGCTGCCTGGCAGGGAGCCCTGCGCCAGGCGGGAATTGAGCCTGTGAAATAAGTTCCTGGATTACCGCAACAATACCAGTTTTTGTGTCCTAGTTTGAGCTCCTGCCAGTAAACGACAGATATAAACACCCGAACTAACCGCCTGTCCATCAACATCTAATCCATTCCAAACAACTCGTTTAGGGCCGGATGATTCAACAGTATCGATCAATCGCATGATTTCACGCCCTCGTAAGTCGAATATTGACAACGTTACTTGGCTCTCTGCCGACAAATAATAATTCAGCACCGTGGCAGAATTGAAGGGGTTGGGATAGGCTGGATAAAGGATAAAATTCTCAGGGGTAGCCGTTTCGGGCGCAGTTGACAGGTAATAACAATCGCTTTGTTCCTGATGAATAATGGTAATACCCTCGCGAGTGTCACCAATCGTAAACAAGGGATAGCCGTATTCGCCATACCAGAAATCCAGTATGTAGGTGCCCGGTGAAAATGGGCCGAAGCTGGCGTTCAGCTCAAAGGGACATTCACAGTCACAGGGCGCGCCGGTATCGGTCATGGTCACAAAAAAGGTATCGCCCACCAGCCAACAACCCCAAACCTCCTCCAGGCAACAATTTAGCAGGGGCGTATCCCAGTAGAGTTCCAGATTGTCGCCTTCAACAGTCAACTCAATAAAGCTGGTATCATCGCGACTGGGAACACAGCCAGAGTTTGTAGAACTCAGCGTGGTGATACTATCCAGCGCAAAGGATGTTGAGCCCCAGTAGATTTGGTACATTGAATCAGTCCCAAATATTTCAACTGTATAGTTACCGGGATTCAGACCGGCAATACTAACCGAAAGATCAAACAGGCATTCACAATAACAATAATCCCCGGTATCCACTTCCGTGACAGTAATAATCGAATCATCCACCTGCACAGCCAGATCAAATAAAGAACAGCAGTTGCGCGTAGTAGCGGTATGCCAGATGGTTACCGTGTCAGCCTCGATGGTTACAAAAATATTCTCCTGTGGATAGACCACTGACAGTAGAATTGTTAAAATGAAAATAGCTGCTTGGTTCATTTCAGCCCCCTTTCGGACCAAGT
>JABMPO010000177.1 GCA_013203015.1 Fidelibacterota bacterium | reverse complement strand
ATCCAGAATTTTCCGGAAGGAACCGCTGTTTCGGTGCCCCTGCGCCGTGAAGGGTTTTCACGCCTGAAAAGTTTTTGGTATGGACAGCTTTCGGGGGCAGTGGAGCCCATTGCGGGAGTGATTGGCGCAGCGGCTGTAATACTAATGCGGCCGATCCTGCCTTACGCACTGGCCTTTGCTGCCGGCGCTATGATTTACGTCGTTGTGGAAGAACTAATCCCTGAATCTCAGCTACAGAAAAACACCGATACCGCTACCATTGGCGCTATGCTGGGTTTTGCTGTAATGATGAGCCTCGACGTAGCACTGGGTTAACCAAGCAACAGTTGTCATTCTGATTCCGATTTATCGGGAGAAGAATCTCAAACCTTAACATGGGGACAATTTGCTCTTGAGACTCTTTGATCTTTCTTACTTAATACGACAACAATATATTTGAAAAAATTGGATAATATGGAATTCTCACAATCGATCACCGAATTAATTACGTCACGCTCATCCTGGCGTAGTTATAAGTCACAGACGCTGGAACCGGAGTTACATAGTCAGATTATTGATTATATCAACCGGCAAACACAGGGTCCACTTGGTCATACTACCCGTTTTCAATTAATCGAAAAAGATGACCCGCTGCGCATCGATAATGCCAGCTTTGGTACTTATGGTTTTATCAAGAACGCCCGCAATTTTATCGCCGGCGCGGTGAAAAAGGGAACCAGGCACTGGGAGGATTACGGCTACAATCTGGAAAAAATAATCTTGAAAATGACCGATCTTAACCTGGGTACCTGCTGGCTGGGGGGAACATTCAAACGCAGTGAGTTTGGTCCGCTGTTGAAGGTTGGGACAAAGGAAGTTATTCCCGCAATTACTCCGGTTGGTAATGGCACAAAAAACCGTGCTATTCGCGATCGGGTAATCAGGTGGGGGGCCAAATCACGGACTCGCCGCCCCTGGGAAATTTTGTTTTTTGATGGCAGTTTCAGTTTACCGTTATCCGTATCTAATGCCGGCAAGTTTGCCAAGGCGCTGGAAATGGTCCGCCTGGCGCCTTCCGCCTCCAATCGTCAGCCCTGGCGGATTGTGCGCCATGGTGGTACATTTCATTTTTACCTGCAACGCACACCCAATTACAGTGGCTTTACCAAATCGAAAGACCTGCAGCGAGTGGATATGGGCATTGCAATGTGCCACTTTGATTTAACGGTCCGGGAGGCAGGTATAGTCGGGGGGTGGATTGAATCTGAGCCGAAGCTCGATTTACTAGAATTGGCTGAATATATTATTTCTTGGGAAGAATATAAATAATGTAAAACATTCACTCAATTAATGTCCGTGTCTAAATTCTGTTGACAGTTCACAACCGATAACCAAAATCAAATTTAGAATATGATTGAAATCAAACAGCTTGCTTTCACCTATCCCGGGAATTCCCAACCGACCATCAAAGGCATTGACTTCAAAATTGAGCAGGGTGAAATCTTTGGTTTTCTTGGTCCCAGTGGAGCCGGTAAAAGCACGACCCAGAAAATCCTGATCGGTCTCTACGACCATTACCGGGGGGATATTTCCATTTGGAACCGCGACCTCCACGATTGGCATCAGGATTATTACGAACGGGTGGGGGTGGCCTTTGAGGTGCCTAATCACTACCTGAAATTAACGGGACGGGAAAATCTTAATTACTTCCGCTCGCTGTATTCCGGTGAGACCGAAAAGGTTGATGAGCTGATGGATATGGTTGGGCTTCTGGCTGACGCGGAAATGCCGGTGGGGCAGTACTCCAAAGGGATGAAAGTGCGGCTGGGTTTTGCCCGATCCCTGCTGGCTAAACCGGACCTGATTTTTCTGGATGAACCCACCGCCGGCCTTGATCCAGTAAACGCCCGAATGGTAAAGGATATTATTCAGCAGAAAAAATCTGATGGTAAAACCGTATTTCTGACCACCCATGATATGACGGTAGCCGATCAGCTTTGCGACCGGGTGGCATTTATCGTTGAAGGAGAAATTAAACTGATTGATGTACCGCGCGATTTGAAACTGGAATATGGTCGACATCTGGTGCGGGTGGAATACAGCAACAATGGTAAAATCGAGTTCCAGGATTTTGAACTGGATGGACTGTCGGAAAATAAACTGTTTTTTAAAACCCTGCGTGAACACAATATCCAGACTATCCACTCCCAGGAGACAACCCTGGAAAATATTTTTATTGAAGTGACCGGACGGAAATTGGCATGAATTCATTGGTCAGTACGGTAGTTAGAGATGTTCGACTGCAGGCCCGTTATGGCTTCTATTACGCTACAGTATTTGTGGCATTGATCTATGTAGTAATCATTCGTCAGTTACCCGCAGATAGCCTGGGTTTGATTTTACCGCTCCTGTTACTCAGCAACCTGACGATTACAGCCTATTTCTTTGTGGCTGGCCTGATCCTGTTCGAAAAAGGCGAAGGCACCCTGGAAGCGCTGGTTGTGACACCCCTACCGCCCACAGCTTATCTGACGGCAAAGATAATCAGTCTGTCGATTCTGGCGCTGATAGAGACGCTTCTGATTGCCGGAATCACAACCTGGTTCGGTTTTAACCTGCCGGTATTGGCAATAGGGTTGATCCTGAATGCGACCATCATGGTGCTGATGGGTTTTATTGTGGTTGTCCGGTTCGATTCGATCAACGAGTTCATCATTCCCGGGGCTTTGTTGATGACGATTTTCTCAGTCCCGCTAATCGATTATCTTGGTTTATTTCAGCATTGGATGTTTTATCTTCATCCGGTAACGGCGCCGCTGAAATTGATGGGTGCAGCATTTACCGGTAGTGCCGAAGCAGGTATTTGGTTGGGTTTGATAAGCACGTTGATTTGGATCTGGTTGTTATTCAATTGGGCACGCCGGGATTTTGCACGATTTGTCGTATTGGGAAGGGGACAGCGATGAACATTGTCCGTGTATACCGATCTTTGGGTCCAGTGGATGCCCGCAGCGTGCTCCGCGATTCCCTGCTGCAATGGAGGCTGGTGATCCCATTTTTACCGGCGCTGATTGTCCGCTGGGGAGTACCGGCTTTGAGCGACTGGCTGAAGCTGGAATATGGTTTTGATTTAACGCCTTATTATATCCTGATCATGAGTTATTTCCTGTTAATCATTCCCATGCTGGT
>JABMPO010000176.1 GCA_013203015.1 Fidelibacterota bacterium | reverse complement strand
TTCCTGAATTTCGGGATTCTGGGCGCGTTGGGCGCCTGGACCGTTCAAACTGGAACAATGTCGTGGACACCGGCGATCTGGGCAGTTCCCATGTCCTTATTGGTGATCGCAATTTTACACGCCAATAACTGGCGCGATATAAAAAGTGACAGCAGCGGCGACATTAAAACAATTGCTACCCTGCTGGGTGATAAATCCTCTGAAAAATATTATATTTTTTTACTGCTGGGACCATTCCTGATCATAATCGCCCTGTTAGCGCTTACGCGAATCAGTGGTGGGCTCCAGCCCATGCCGTTGGCCTTCCTAATAACATTATTGGCAATTCCACTGGCACTAAAACTAATCAATAAAGGCCGAAACCGATTCAACTCCGATCAACCACTGGATTTCCTGGCACTGGATGGCGCTACCGCCCAGCTCAATTTATTATTTGGTATCCTGTGCGTGGCGGCCCTGGGTGTTGATAAGCTGATCGCCTGATTTTAAAAATGATTTTTACAATTTTTGTAGTCATTCTGGCGGCAGGATTATTCCTGCCGCTTTTCATTTTTGGTAATAATCCCGGAGTGGATTTCTGGTGGTGGATGACCGCCAATATAACCATCCTGCTTCTGATAGCCGGGTTTTTCGATAAAAACTGGCGCAAAAGTATTGCCGCTGATTTACGGAATGACCTGACCAAAAAAATCAGCCTGGGAGTTGGTTCCGCCATTTTACTTTATGGCGGTTTTTTACTTGGAGACCAGCTGGCCCAATTGTTATTTCCGTTTGCCAAAGACGGAATTGATGGTGTTTATGCCTTCAAATCAACTGCCAGTCCAATTCGGATTGGTGTTTTAATGCTGGTAATAATCGGTCCCGGAGAAGAATTATTCTGGCGGGGATTTGTTCAAAGGCGACTACAGAATGAAATCAATCCCAGGGGCGGATTTATTTTAGCGACAATTGTTTACTCCGCCATCCATATTGCCAGCGGAAATCTTATTTTAGTACTGGCAGCGGCGGTTTGCGGTGTATTTTGGGGTTACTTATACCTGCGTTATAATTCAATTTTACTCAATGTGATCAGTCACACCATCTGGGACATATTGATATTTCTGATACTGCCGATACAATAACTATACTTTTGTCAAATCAAAATTAATCAATGACAAATAAATCGAGCTTTCAATTTGTGGGCGCGGGTCAATTCATAATGACAGGTCGGACAAACCCAGACACAACGCTCTTCGGGTAAGTCAAAAACCATCAGATATTCATGGCGCTCCTGGCATCTCTGGCAACCAATTCCCGGGCGCAGTTGTCTGGCAGCTAATCGATCTATTCTGATTTGGCGTGTACGAACGATATTCATCGTCAATTCTCCATATCGTTGTTAACTGTTTGCATACAAATGAATAGAGACAAAATCTATGCCATTACCGATACGGTAAAAAACTTGAGGCATATTGCGAACCAATTATTTACAAATGGTTCAATATTTAATTGTATAATTTTTAATTAGATAAACTCAGCCACAGTACTCAATCATTTTTTCGATTAATATCTTGCGCTGAACAGGCTTAGTCAGGTAGTCCGTGCAGCCGGCCTGAATTGCCTCTAATCGATCAGAAATGAAGACATGAGCGGTTAGCGCAATTACCGGTATAGCGCTGTATTCCTTTCGCTGTCGGAGATATCTTACTAATTCCAGACCGCTGATATCCTCATTTAATGAAAGATCAAGAAATATAATATCCGGTTTAGAATCATTAATCATTTCGACAGCGGATTCTAGCGTACTGCTAATCCTGAGATTCTCCACAACATTTAGCTGGTATTTTATTAAGTGTTGCGAATAGACATCATCCTCGATCACAAGTACTTTCATATCCGCTATTTTTGCGGTAATCGGCAAAGCTTCCAACTCAGGGTCTTCAATTTTACTATCAACCTGTTTCTGATCAATTGCATCAAAAATTAAAGCAATTTCTGACCCGCTGCCTTTTTCACTGGTAATATCGATCCGGGCCTTAATCAGATCAAGGTATCGTTTGGTAAGCGATAAACCTAATCCAACACCCTGATAATTTTTAGTGTACCCGGAGCTTTCCTGGGAAAAAGTTTCAAATATATGTTTCAGATATTCCGGTGAAATACCAATTCCGGTATCCTTTGTAATCAAATGGATTGTATTCTGTTTCTGTTCTATTCTGATCTCTATAGTACCATTATGGGTATATTTAATTGCGTTATCAATGATATTCATCAGAGCCTGAGAAACACAATACTCATTGGCAACAACAAATATTGGGGTTACAGGATTGACGTAACTTAGATCGAGCTTTTTTTCTTTTGCTTCAGGAAGTAATTCTTCACAGATATTTTCAACAATTTTTTTCAAATTAACGTTTTCGAATTCTATATTGAAAGTACAGGCCTCAATTTCAGATATATCCAGAATCTCATGAATCGTACGCATTAAGCGCTTGCCGCTACGGCTGATTATTTTGAAAAATAATTGTTCATCATCTTTGGCAAAAGGTTTTAAGCGTTCTTCGATTAAATCAGAAAATCCCAGAATCGAATTCAATGGTGTGCGTATCTCATGGCTCATATTTGTCAGAAACAGACTTTTTACCTTATCCGACCGTTGAGCTTGTTCCAAGGCTAATTCTCGTTGTTCCTGCGCCAGTTTGTTTTCGGTGATATCGCGACAGATTAAGCGTAACTCAACCGGATTATTCTCATCATCGAGGATTAATTGACTTCTCTCATGGACATAAATAACACTACCATTTTTCCTGATTTTTCTGAATTCAAGGTCTGAACTAATAATTTTATTAGTAAATATTTCTGTTACTCGGGCTTGAATTGTCGGCAGCTCATAAGGATGAATAATCATTTCTACCGGTTTGCCGATCAATTCTTCCTTTGAATATCCTAAATAATCAGCACCAAATTGATTTACCGAAATAATAATACCGGCCGGATCTAACGAGAAATACATATCAGGCGCCTGATTATATAAATTCTGGAAGCGTTGTTCACTTTCCTGTAGCAGTTGCCGAGCCCGTCTCTGCAAAGTTACATCGCGGGTCACCCCCCTGAATCCAATCGGCTTTCCGTCAGCGGCGAACTTCAAGATAGTCGATAATTCCAACGTCGCTATGCTGCCATCCTTCTTGATAATTTCATAGTCGGCTATTTCTTTTGTTCCGCCAGACTTGTATAGGTCAGAAAATTCCTTATACATTCGAGCGGCTGTTTCCGGTGTGGTATAATCACGGTTATTTAACCCGAGTAACTCATCCATCTGATAACCGGAAAGCCGGCAGATGGAATCATTTACAAACGTAAAATTTCCAACTAAATCCAGTTCAAAATAACCTTCCTCAATAGTTTCGAGAATTGTCCGGTATTTTTCTCTTTCCTGGTCTAATTTCTCTTCAGCTTTCTTTCTGACCAGTGTTGCTCCAATCATTTCGGCTGCTGTTTGTAAAGCTTTAATAGTGGTTCCCGTCCAAATCCGGTCTTCGGCACAATCATCAAATCCAATTTGTCCCCACCAATCATCATCAACAAAAATCGGCACTAACAGGATTGACAAAACTTTTTGTGGTCCAAAATTCAATTGTTCATATTCAGGAAAATCTTTGATGAATTTTGCTAATATTTCCCCTTTCCCAAGCTTTTTTATTATTTTGGTTAGACCATTCTTTTTTAGCGGAAAATTTTGAAAACAGGGGTTCTTGATTTGTGATTCTATTCCTTCATAAACCCATTCAAATTGTTCACTCGTGATAACTTCTCCAGCCACGCTGTGGTCATTGGTAAATATATAAGCCCGGCTCACTTCCGCCGCCTTTCCAATCCGGGAAAGTACTTCTTCGATATACTTATCCCAGGCTAAATAATTCAAAAACAGCTTCGTGGTATAATTAATAGCATTTAGAATATTTCCCCGTCGCCGCTGGGATATTTCCAGATCACGGAACTTGGTCACATCGCGTAATATTGCCCTCAGTCCTGTTGGAATATTGCTGTCATCGAGAATAAAAAGACCTTGTGCCTCAGCAATAAACTCGGATTTATCCTTTTTCAGCATCCGGATATCATAGGTTTCATAACGTCCGCTTCGTTTATAGGCCGTTTTATTTTGATAACTTTCTTGTGCAAAAGCTTTAAGATAATTTGTAATACGTTTATATTCGGAGTCGTTCAGGACTTTTGTGGCATTGAGCCCTTTTTCCAAATCTGATCTATCAAATCCAAAAAGTATGTGTGCCATACGATTCATCTTGATAATATCACGAGTTTCCAGGTCAATTTCTATAACAGCATCGGGGAGATTGTTTAATAATTCATCCTGATCAAAACTGATCATTGAATTTTTCTTTTTCATATATTACTCTTAAAACTTGGTTTAATAATCCTCGGTTGAATATAAACCTCAATAATATGGCTGAAAAGGGAAAGCATTTATTGATCGGCTAATTCAAATTTTAACCCGTCGTGCATAATAGAGAAATTTGGAGTTGATTAACCGTCTGCCTGTCGAAGATATTATGTAGACAGGTATCGATCCTTTTATCAACCGGTTGATGCATTCCACAAGAATAAAACCGATGCCAAGTATATTTTCAGGATTTTCTTGAATAAAACCTTTTACAGATACAATTTTCACTATCAAACAATAACCAATATTGAAAGTAATGCGTAACATATATCTAGTTGGTATGGTCGGCGTCGGTAAATCGACCATCGGAAAACTCCTGTCCGAAAAACTGGAATGGGGATTCATCGATATGGACGAAATGGTAGAAACCATTTATAACCTGACCATTGAGGAAATATTTAATAGCTATGGTGAGACCGCATTTCATGAAATGGAAAATAAAATTTTGCTGGAAGTATCACAGGGAAATCAGCAAATTATTGCCTGTAGCGAAGGAATGCTCAAGAACCCGAAAAACCTTTCCCTGCTAAAAGTCACCGGACGGTTATTCTGGCTGGAGGCACCGGTAGAAACTCTGGTAAATCGAATTAAAGATTCCAAATACTTGTTTCTGTTAACAGATGACCATACTAAAATACTGCAAGAATGGCTGACAAAACGTAAAGACCTGTACCAGCTATCAGATGTGATTATTCCAACTGCCGAATACTCACCAGATCAAGTCGCAGCAGCAATTAGAAAAATTGCCTTTGACTCAGGTAAATACCAATTCTAAAAGAAATTGACAAATGAAAGTATGTAAAGTCACCGAAATGCAGGCAATGGATGCCGCCGCAATCACCGAATTCGGCATTCCGGAAGAATTGCTGATGGAAAATGCCGGACTAGCCGCTGCAACAGTTATTAACCGGGAATTTGGAATTGCCGGAAAATCATTCACGGTGTTCTGCGGATTGGGCAACAATGGCGGTGATGGTTTTGTAATCGCCCGAAAAATCCATTCATTGGGCGGCCAGGTAAGTGTTTTTTCTTTCGGTGGCGAGGCACGGTATAAGGGCGTTGCCCGGTTAAACTACGATATCCTCCGCAGACTCGGTTTTGAAATACATACTATTAGCGACCAGGTCGCTTGGGAAGAAGAATTGGCAAATTGCGATGTAATTGTAGACGCCATATTCGGAACTGGTATCACGCGCCCGTTGGGCGGTTTATATTTAGCAGTAATCAACGCTATCAACAATAGTAACAAACCAGTATTCAGTGTTGATATTCCGTCAGGGATCAATGGTAATAACGGGCAAGTAATGGGTGCCGCTGTCAAGGCGGATCACACAATCACTTTCGGCCTTCCCAAAACCGGCAACCTGCTGTATCCGGGTTATAATAATTGCGGGCAATTATTCGTGAGCCATATTTCTTTCCCACCCCAATTGCGGGATAATGAAAACCTCAAAGTAGCGGTCGGTGAATTACCGACCCTGCCAGCCCGCAATCCGGCTGGCCACAAAGGCAGTTTTGGTAACGTCCTGTTTATTGCCGGTGCCGCAAATTATTACGGGGCGCCCTATTTCGCAGCTAGCTCCTTTCTGAAAGCCGGAGGTGGATATTCCCGTCTGGCAGCGCCAAAATCAATCATTCCTAATATTGCCGAACGCTCCAATGAAATAGTCTTCCATCCTCAGCCCGAAACTAAAACCGGTTCCCTGGCACTTGAAAACGGTCCATCCTTGCTGAAACTTGGTAATGGGATGGATATGGTCGTAATCGGTCCGGGATTGTCTCTGGAAAACTCAACTCAAGAATTAATTCGATTGCTGGTCCGGGACTTAGTCGTACCAGTAATAATCGACGGTGACGGGCTCACCGCCATCAGTTCGGATGCAACAATTGTAACCGACCGCCAGCAACCAACAATCCTGACGCCCCACCCGGGTGAGATGTCACGCTTGATAAATAAATCTGTTGCTGAAATTCAAGACAATCCATTTGGTCTTTTGCAGGAAACCTGCCAGCGATTGCAGGCCACAATTGTGCTTAAAGGAGCTCATTCCTTAATTGGCTTGGCTGACCAGCAGGTGTATATCAACCTAAGTGGTAATTCCGGCATGGGCAGCGCCGGTTCGGGAGATGTACTTACCGGCACAATTGCTGCCATGTTCGGGTTGGGTCTTGCTACAGCAGATGCAACCAGGGTGGGTGTGTTTATTCACGGTCTGGCAGGAGATTTGGCTGCCCGGGAAATCGGAGAGGACGGCATTACTGCACAAGACGTCCTTGATTATCTGCCCGTTGCAGTTAGTACTTACCGTGCCGGCTTGCCGGATTATCTATTAAATAAATATAACTTGCAAACAGTAGTATAATTAGCAGTAAGTTTTACCAGAATACGGGAATTGCAATACCGTTCATTTTCAATATTAACACTATTATAATATATACCATCATGATAATGTCAAAAGCGATAAAGGCCGGCACTGCCACCAGTAGAATTTTCCAGATCGGCTGACTCCATTTGGGTTGATCATCTACAATATACCATAAATTCCGATAACGTTGTAACAAGCCTGGCGAGGCGATTTTATCATTCATAATTAGCTCAGTCCAATTACTTCAATATTAGTTGCAGTGCTGTTGGTTTATTCATTTTAATGTTTATTAATCTCTGATGCAAGCAACTAATTGGAAAAATGAATTGCCAGAACGATTTTCAATACAAATTATGAAATACTATCATGCTGTTAATCTGCCAGTTCCCGCCCTTTAGAGTCAGATCGCATTTATATCTGATGGTGTTCAGTTCTCCTGATGAAACCCAAAACCAGGCAATAACCTGGCAATTCGATTGCCATTCAATTTCATCAATGCTTAGAATTTCACCCGCTAACCCGGATATTGAATCCTTGGGACCGCGGTCTATAAGTTCATCCCCATAAAAAATGTCCTCCCAAGTTATGTCTCTTACTGTCCGGATGAGGAATTTTTCATTGAATCGACTCGTCAAATTTTTGATCATTGCCTTTGAAGGACGGCCAAATTTCCACCAGGGTACATTTTGTTCGATGAAAAAAACATTTTGGGTAGTGACATCTATCAAATTCAGAATTTTCGCCTCATCATTAAGATAATGGATCAATATTGCCTCCCCAATCTTTAGCTTGTGCCACTCATGTTGGATCGGAAACAGCCAGGCATCACTGGCACAACCACTGAACAACATCAAAGCTGTGATTATTCCCAGTATCGATTTTTTTATCATCTCAAAATTATTTTAACAGGGTTATTGGTAACATACTGCGCTGCCCGTCGTCGGCCATTATTGAGAACCAATACATACCGGACCCCAGAATCATACCGCTGTCATCCTTTCCATTCCAGGGAAATGAATGGGTCCCGGTAGTAAATAACCCCAATGCATAGAGCGTACCTGCCGACCGTTAATATCAAATATTACAGCAGCAACACGAGCCATTTCATTCAGCTCAACATTGATTGTGGTTTGGGCGTTAAACGGATTCGGATAATTGGAAACTACACAGAACTCGCCGGGGTTATTACGGTTTTCGTTTTCTGAAGAAATTGCTACCTGAAGCGAATCACGAAGATAAAAAGTATAACCAATGCCTCCTTTGTCAAACCAGGAATGGGAGATATCA
>JABMPO010000175.1 GCA_013203015.1 Fidelibacterota bacterium | reverse complement strand
CGAAAATCCTCAATCTTCTTCTGCAGATGAGTGATCGAGGAAGTATCGACTTTTAACCATTTATCCAGACGGGTAGTAATTCCGGCACCATATAACAAAAAAGCCATCCAGATATTAGCGATAATAACATCCACTGCAATCATGGCCGAAAACAGATCATCGCCAACTTCAAAGACTTCTTTCATGGCGGCCTGATTTGCACCGCCGCCGATCCACGAACCGGCAACAGTTGTCAATCCTCGCCAGACCGCATCAGGGCCGGCACCACCAACTATACTTGGATCAAAAAACGAAACAATCAATATTGCCAGAGGTCCACCAATGATAATTCCTAAAGTACCGGTGAAAAACATGATCAACGCCTTCGGTCCCAACCGCATCACTTCCCTTAAATCGATGCTGATAGTCAGTAAAACCAGGCTGGTTGGCAATAAATATCTTGATGCGACAAAATATAAATGTGATTCATCCCCCGATATAATTCCCAGGGAATTAAGTATCGATGGGAGGAAATAACACAGCAATAAGGTGGGAATATATTTATAGAATTTTTTCCAGAATGGATGCTGACTGCGAGCAGTGCGAAATACCAGAACCAGAATTCCCAGGAGAATTCCCAATACGATTGCATCATTTGTAATCAGTGGCTTCATCGTGACCTCGAATTAGTCGAATGGAAGTGAATTAATATTTTTTTAGTAATTTGTTAATCCAGCCATGAAATTTGTGTAATCCGGTACCATTGACGTACATGACCGCACAGGTACCGTAGCATAGATTAATGTTGGCCTTTTGTGCTATGGCGATTGCTTCAGGAGTATCTGTTCCAAGGTGTATCCAAAGATTTTTTATTCCGGCGTCGCTTACTTCCTGCACTTTAGCGGCAGTTTCTGATTTGGCTACTTCAATAATTGCGGCATCAACCGGTTGCGGAAGATCGCTCAGACTGGAATAGGTTTTTTCTCCTTCTATTTTGGATATCGATGAATCGATTGCATAAACCGTTTTGCTCGAATTCAAGAGACCCTTTAACGTCAGAGTTGGGAAATCGCGGGTCTGGTTGTGCCCTATCAGGGCATATGATTTCTTATCCCAGAATTGCTCGAATTTTGATGCCATTATTCCTCCCGGAAATTTTGAAAATGTGAAACAGTCACTAAATTTAGATTCTGAAACTAAGACTGTTTGAAAAACGAAAATAGAAATTTAGGCTGAATCAAGATAATATATTTAAACCTGTTGGAAATGGTATATTTATCCGAAGAATTTAAAAACTCTTTTCCAAATCATGATTAATCCTGTTAAATTCGCCGCGCATTTTTAGCTGTTTCAAAATAGATGCCCGGGTGGTGAAATTGGTAGACACGCTAGGTTCAGGGTCTAGTGGTCGCAAGGCTGTGCTGGTTCGAGTCCAGTCCCGGGCACTTAATTTTTATAATATATAAGGAAACCCGTTTAGATTGCCAAAAACCTGCCATAAAACAACCCATTAAAGAACTGTAATATTTACTTGAAGAATATTCGCTTCCCTGTGAAAGATAAACCCATGAAAATTGGAAATATTAGACTATTTGCGCTGTATTTAATATTAATTGCCAATTGTTTCGCTGCCACTGATGGTACAACAAACAATCGCACCGCTGGAAAATTTATCGCGCCGGATGGGACGGAATTTAAACTGGGTTGTATATGGGAAAACTCGCCTCCGGAATGGGTCATACCGTCACCAGCAATAAACTTGGATCGGGATTATCGTTCGTCAATCGACTTATCAGCAGATTTTCCACCTATCCGCAGTCAGGGTAGTCAGGGCTCTTGCGTAGCCTGGGCAGCAGGGTATTATTACAAAGCCTACCAGGAATGGCAGGAGCACAACTGGGACCTCGGTTCGGAAGATCATCAGTTCAGCCCGGCGTTTATCTATAATCAAATAAATGGCGGCCAAGACGAAGGTTCGCAACCCAGTGATGCATTTAAACTGCTGATTGACAATGGCTGCGCAACCTGGTCGGAAATGCCCTATAACCAATATCAGTTTACCAATTTACCGTCAGAAGAAACTTACGAATCTGCGCTGAATTATCGTAGTGAGGAAGTTTACAGCCTGGATCTCAACACTCAGCTTTTGGATCTGAAGAATCACTTGCTGAATGGTAATATTGCTGTAATAGCCATCTCCATTTATGATCATTTCTATAATATTAGTAGTCATAATTATACTTACTGTGTGAGCACCATGATTGGTGAGCGTCTTGGTGGTCATGCCATCACAATTTGTGGCTTCGATGACAACCAGGTGACTGAAGATGGATTGGGGGCATTCAAGATCGCCAATTCATGGGGCATCGGGTGGGGGGAAAACGGCTATTTTTATATGTCTTACGAAGCAGTTCAGAATTCCATGTTATGCTCAGGTATTGCTTATTACACCAGTGACAAAATTGATTATGAACCCCTTGTTCTGGCTCGCATCCATGTTGATCACGATATCCGAAATAAAGTTGGGTTCAGGTTTGGCATTGGTGATAATGGTAATTCCAACTGGTCAAAAAAGCTATTTGACTGGTCGCTATCCAGTAATATAGCTATAGCTTTTCCCAATACCAATATTGTTGTTGATCTCACTGATGGAGTGACCGATTTGTCACTAAATGATTCCAGTAATATTTTTATTGAATGCAAAGATGGTCGCTTTCAGTGGCATACTTCCAGCGAACATGCTTATCAGGGCAATTCATGGTGGTGCGCCGATGAATCCATTCCGGGTTATGGCAATGGCTGGCTGATGTATTATGAAACGCCGGAGATCGCATTGGGTGATTCGGTAAATGAGCTGTCTTTCATGTTGAGCTATGCCGTTGAAGATCCAGCTCAGTATGGTGATTATGACGGCTGGGACGGTGCAAATGTGCGAATTTCAACCGATGGTTTCTCTACCTGGGAGATTTTGAACGGTCAACCAGCCTACGATTTTTTAAATGGCTGGGCCTGGGCTTATAATGGTGAAACCGACAGTCTACCCGGCTGGGGCGGCTATCATCCGCAATGGCAGACAGCCAGTTTCGATTTAGCAGATTATGCCGGACAAACAGTCGGTCTCCGCATAATGTTTGGCAGCGATGGCGCCTGGTCGTCGGTTGATGATATTAATTATTTTGGGCTGGTAATTGATGATATTACCGTAACCGGGGCTGGCAACACCCTGTTTTTCGATGATGGTGAAACTGGTTCACGCAGTCTTCCTGGAATAATCGATTATTTTTCTGTTGAGCATTTGGGCTGGGGCGTGAGCACGATTTCAGATGAAACACCGGCTACGATCCCCGAAGATTATGGTGTAGCTGTTGTTAACGCCAGTCTGGCGCCACCAGCCCCGTATACCGGTCCCGATTGGTATGTAAGTAACTACGGCGATGATATTACCGGTAATGGATCTATGGCAGCGCCGTTTTCGACTATCCAGAATGCCGTTAATCTGGCTGCTGATTTCGATACCATCTTATGTTATCCCGGTGAATACCAAGAAAATATTGTAATTGACGAAAATAATATTACCCTGGGATCATTTTTTATTAATATTCCTGATACTAATTTTATATTAAATACAGTGATCACGCCCACTGAAGATCGTGCTATTACCATAAACAGCTGCTCGACTACAATAAGCCTGATTGGCCTGAAATTTTCATCTTCTTTTGGTGGTGATGATGGAGGGATTAAAATTGATACAAGTACTGTATTTATTAACCATTGTTATTTTATTAATAATAATAATTATCGTGGCGGAGCCATTTATGCTGTATATAGTACTCTTAAAGTTTATAATTCGATATTTATCGGTAATCGAGCACAATATGGTGGCGCGATCAGTACGTTTCATACCAATTTAAGTTCAGTGTCAAATATTTTTGAAGCAAATCACGCAGTTGACTATGGTGGAGCAATACTTTGTCATATTATCGATACTTGTCTTGTCGAGAATTCCAGATTTATAAGTAATTATGCAGATAGTTTGTCCGGTGGGGCGATACATTTGAATGGTGAATATGCCAGAATATCCAATTCATTGTTTGCTTACAATTCATGTCAATTTCTAGCCGGGGCAGTTCTTGCGCAAACAACATCTATGGAAATTACAGGGTCGACCTTTTACGGTAATTCATCCCCCCATAACGGTGGTGGCTACTATAGTTGGTGGGAAGACAGCACCGTAATCACTAATACTATTTTCTGGGACAATTCACCTAATCAATTGTGTCTAAATGGTTGGGACTATGGGACAAATGTCAGCATATCCCACTCGGTTATAATGGATAGCCTCGCCGGTATATTTGCAGTCGGGGACAGTCAACTTAACTGGGGTGTTGGCAATCAGGCCAGCGATCCATTATTCTGTGATACTGATAATAATGAATTTACTCTAGCAAGTAATTCCCCTTGTCTTGGAACCGGGGAAAATGAACTAAATATTGGCGCCTATGGCGCAGGTTGTGGACCGATTCTCGGTATTGACAATTCAGCACCAAATCTACCTGCTATGTTAACGCTCTATGGCAATTTTCCGAATCCGTTTAATCCCAAGACGAATATCAAGTATGCTATTCCCGCTACCGGTTATGTAACGATTAATGTCTACAATATTATGGGACAGCGAATAAAAACTCTGATCGCCGGAAATGAGCAAGCTGGTATTAAATCGGT
>JABMPO010000174.1 GCA_013203015.1 Fidelibacterota bacterium | reverse complement strand
TCTCAATCCATCGAAAGCAGCAAGCTTAATTACCGCATGTTACGCGGCGCGCTATCAGACAAACTTCACGATCTCCGTAACCAAATAATCGAGTTATTGGCAGAGGTTGAGTTTGAGCTTGATATCTCCGAGGACGACCTGAACCCCGATCTGGCAAAGAAGGCTTTAGCCGGCTTAAACCATGTTGCAACAAAACTTTCGAACCTGATTGATACTTACCGGCGCGGACGATTAATTACCCGGGGTGCCAACGTTGTAATTGCCGGACCCCCTAATGTCGGTAAGTCCACTCTTTTAAACACTTTATCCAGTAGTGACCGCGCTCTGGTAAGCACTTCGCCAGGCACAACCCGGGATTCAATTGAGGTTCCTTTGTTAATTGAAGGTGTACCAATTAATTTAATCGATACAGCCGGCTTGCGAGAGTCCCCAGAAAACATCGAAAGAATGGGGGTTCGGCGTACCTATAAACGCCTGGCCGATGCGGACTTGGTTTTGTTCGTTTTAGAGCCGCCCTACACTAGTCAAAAAATTGGTTTAAATATCCCACAAAATATTCCAGTAATACGGGTGTTAAATAAAATTGATACTCTTTCGGATTCGAATAATCAGAAAAACACGGATAAGGAAATTCATATCTCTGCCAAAACCGGCGCTGGTTTATACCAATTGAACAAAGCGATCAAACTTGCACTGCATTTGTCGCCCAGTATTTCCTCTGAGGTAATGCTAACCACAAACCGGCAACAACAATCATTATCGGCTTGCCGATTATCAATAGCACAGGCAACAGGACTGCTCTCAGAAAAAGAAATCGCTTTTGAGTTAGTTTCAATTGAGTTGCACGCTGCAATTGACAGCATTGATAGCTTGTTAGGAAAAACAACGGTGGATGATATCATCAATCTAATATTCAATAAATTTTGTGTAGGTAAATGATTGTCTGTTTCACGTGAAACGCTATGAATAAATTTGATATAATCGTCGTAGGAGGTGGCCACGCGGGAATTGAAGCCGCCCTAATGGCTGATCATAAGAATAAATCTGTTGCCCTGGTAACATTGGATACCCGGGCGGTTGGACGCGCTTCCTGTAACCCGGCGATAGGAGGACTGGCAAAAGGACAGATCGTTCGAGAGATTGATGTCCTTGGCGGTTATATGGGGCTGGCGGCGGATGCTGCCGGCATTCAATTTAAAATTCTTAACCGCTCCAAGGGCAGGTCGGTCTGGTCTCCGCGGGCCCAGATCGACAAACGTGTTTATGAATCACTTATTAGGGAACGCCTAAAAAAAACCAATATCAAGCTGCTTGAAGGTGAGGTAACTGATATAATTGAAAAAAACGGTAAAATTGCCGGTTGCATAATTGATAATACAGTCTCAATTTCGGCGACGACAGTTATTTTAACCTGTGGTACATTTTTAAACGGGCTAATTCATATTGGTGATCGCAAAATACGGGCCGGTAGAATGGGAGAGTCCGCAGCCCATGGAATTACCGAAGCCCTCACTGCCCGTGGATTAAAAGCCGGTAGGCTGAAAACTGGTACCCCACCAAGGATAATCAAATCTTCCATTGATTTTACTAAAACCACAACGGTGCTTGGCGACGACAAACCAACGCCTTTTTCCTATCGGACACAACTCTTTTCGCCGCCCAACCTACCCTGTCACACCGTTAGAACAAACCCTGTTTGTCATGATTTAATTAAGGACAATATTTCTTCAGCACCACTTTTTTCCGGTGATATTAATGGCGTCGGACCCCGTTATTGTCCTTCAATTGAAGATAAAATTTTCCGGTTTGCACATCATGATGCCCATACTCTATTTCTTGAACCGGAATGGAAAAATTCCGAACAAATTTATGTCAATGGCTTTTCAACCAGCCTGCCGGAAGCGGTGCAGCTTTCAGCTCTACGAGAAGTATCCGGTCTTGAAAACGCAGAATTTTTCCGGCCGGGATATGCCATTGAATATGACTTCTTCCTGCCAGCGCAATTAAAAGCTTCACTGGAATCAAAATACATTGGCGGTCTTTTTTTGGCCGGTCAGATTAACGGCACCTCGGGATATGAAGAAGCTGGCGCCCAGGGACTTTTAGCGGCTGTAAACGCCGCTCAGTATTTGGACGACGCCCCCCCTTTGACTATCGGCCGAAGTCAGGCTTATGTGGGGGTGTTGATCGATGATTTAATCACCAAAAACACACTTGAACCCTACCGGATGTTCACATCCCGCGCTGAATACCGATTGTTATTGCGCTATTCGAACGCCGATCGCAGATTAATCGATATCAGCCACGAGTACAATCTGATAGACAACCGGACTTATGACTTTATCCAGACCAAGCTCGAAGCCACGGACCAGATACTGGCAGACCTCGAAAAACCCGTTCAACCAGCCCAGATCAATTCCCTCCTTTCGTCGCTTGGAGAACCGGAAATCACCGAACCTACCCGGGCAACCCAAATAATTAAACGCCCCAAAATATCTATTTCCATGCTTCCAAGCTCTTTATTCAAGTCGGTCAAACTACCCGATTTCACACCGGGAATTGTTGACGAGATTAAAACCGAAGCGGAAACCATGGTCAAATATGCTGGCTACATACGCCGCCAGTTACAACAAATTGAAAAAATGAAACGCCAGGAATTGCACCGGATTCCCCTGGATTTTGAATACCAGCAAATAAAAGCCCTTTCAAATGAAGGCCGCGAGAAACTCGATTTGATCAAACCAGAAACCTTTGGTCAGGCGATGAGAATATCTGGTGTTTCTCCAGCAGACGTGGCTGTTCTCTCGATTTTTTTGG
>JABMPO010000017.1 GCA_013203015.1 Fidelibacterota bacterium | reverse complement strand
GCTGCCGGCCGGAATATTGCAGATTAAATAATAACCGTGAACATTGGAAGCGGCGCCTTTGATTGTACCTTCGAGAATTATATTGGCAAAGATCAGTGGTTCACCCGTGTTGCCAGCCCGCAGATAGCCGGATATCCTTCCCAACGCCTGGGCAAATCCCAACTGGGAAAATAAGAACATCAATAGAAATATGATTAAAACTGTATTAAATCGCTGAATCATTAAGAATCCATCATTTTTCTAGATTATTGACTGCATTATTAGACAATGGTTGTCAGAAAATTATCGCATTGGGATTGCAAGTTCAGATGCACTTACAGATCGCCGACAATAGTATTAAATCCCCACCAGATTAAATTACGGCAGATGGGATGAAACTCACTAACTTATACTTTAGAAATTTTCAGAATATACTGTTGCTGTGTCGGCTGATTTCGCCCTCCACCATATAAATAACATCTTCGGCAATATTGGTGGCATGATCAGCAATCCGCTCCAGGTAGCGCGATATTCCAATCAGGATTAAGAAATCACCAGTTTGCTCAGGATTACGCCTGATCTTTTTTTCCACATACCCAAATGTATCTTTATGAAGGATATCTACTTCTTCATCGGCCTGACATACTTTCCGGGCTTTTTTGGTGTTCATTTTCACCATGGCATCCAAACTGGACTTCAACATGTCCTGAACAATTTTAGCCATCGAAGTTATTCCAGCAGGAATTTCTGCCGGGCTTCTTTCAATCTGACGCACAGCCAGCTTAGCAATATTGACGGCTAGATCGCCAATCCTTTCCAGGTCATTATTAATTTTTAATGTTGAAACAATATACCGTAAGTCCATGGCAACCGGCTGATGTAATGCCAGCACTTTCAGACAATTCTCTTCCAGGATCACTTCTTCGTGGTCAATCAATTCATCATTCTTAATCACTTCCAGGGCATACTCCAAATTGTGATTTGTTAAAGCAAAAACGGACTTTTTGACTGCCTCCTCAGCCATTGCAGAGATTCTTAGCAGGGATTGTTTAATCAATTCAATTTCATGAAATAGATGCCTATTCATTTAATCCTTCCTTAGCCGAATCGGCCGGTAATATAATCTTCGGTTTGTTTAATAGCTGGACTGGTAAATATGGTCTGTGTCTGATCATGCTCAATTAAATTACCCTCGTAAAAGAAAGCAGTCATATCCGAAACACGAGCAGCCTGTTGCATATTATGAGTGACGATCACAATTGTATACTCTTTCCGTAATTCACCGATCAGGTTCTCAATCCGGGCGGTTGATTTAGGATCGAGGGCTGACGCTGGTTCATCCATCAGGATGATTTCCGGTTCCACTGCTAGAGCGCGGGCGATGCAGAGGCGCTGCTGCTGCCCCCCGGAAAGGCTGATGGCGCTCTCATCCAGACGATCTTTCACTTCATCCCATAATGCGGCACCCTGGAGGCTTTTTTCCACAATTTCATTCAAAACATTCTTATCAGTAATACCATGAATCCGCGGACCGTAAGCAATATTATCATAAACCGATTTAGGGAACGGGTTGGATTTCTGGAAAACCATTCCGACTGATTTCCGCAGTTGCACTACATCGGTATTATCGGAATATATTTCCGAATTATCAATCAAGATTTTACCCTGATGGTGGGTCCCAGGGATAATATCATTCATTCGATTCAACATACGGAGAAAAGTAGATTTTCCGCAACCGGATGGACCAATTAATGCGGTCACTTGTTTTTCCGGTATCTGCAACGATATATCAAACAGAGCCTGGACTTCCCCATAATAAAAATCGAGCTGTTTTACGATAATTTTTGGATTGTCAAAATTTACCATCGATATTTCTTTCTGAAATGGATTCGTAAAAAGATTGCGGTAAGATTAAAGAATAACACCAGTAATAATAGTACCAGGGCCGTGCCGTACTGCATTGGAAGGACTTTATCCGCTTCGGGATGCTGGGTGGCCAGTACATAAAGATGATAAGGTAAGGCCATGACTTGATCAAAAATAGTTTCCGGCAGGCGTGGTAAATAAAAAGCGGCTACTGTCAGCAGAATTGGCGCTGTCTCACCGGCTGCCCGACCAATACCCAGGATTGAACCAGTAAACATTCCTGGAAGCGCAAACGGCAATACATTCTTATAGATCGTCTGCCATTTGGTAGCCCCAAGAGCCAGCGAGCCTTCACGAAACGCCTGCGGCACCGCTTGGAGAGCTTCTTCACTGGAAACAATTATCGTTGGGAGAATCATTATGGCTAGTGTCAGGCTGCCCGCTAGAATCGAGGCACCAAAATTCAGAAATAACACAAAGAAACCCAGCCCAAAAAGCCCGAATACGATTGAAGGGACTCCAGCCAGGGTAACTATCGCTAAACGAATTGATCGTGTGAACCGTCCTTGTCGGGCATATTCAGTCAAATATATGGCACTGGCCATGCCCATAGGCAGAGCCACAACAATCGCCCCGGTCACCAGATAAATTGTACCAGCGATTGCGGGAAAAATGCCACCTTCCGCACCGCTTAAACGGGGATAGTCGAATATAAATTCCCAGGATAAAATGGAAGCTCCTTTAATAATGATATCAAAGATTATATAGCCAATAACCAACACGATTGAATAGCTCACCAGACGGATGGCCCAATAAACCAGATTTTCGTTCTGCTGCTTCATCGCATCTGGTATTTTTTCAGTACTTTTTGGGCAACAACATTCAACAGGAAGGTAATGAAAAGCAGAACGATAGCTACCCAGAACAGAGCTTGATAGTGGGTGCTACCAAAAGCCACTTCGCCCATTTCCGCAGCGATGGTCGCCGTCATCGTTCGTACGGAATCGAAAGGATTCCAGGATATTTTGGCTGCGTTGCCCGTTACCATCAGGACTACCATGGTTTCACCAATTACCCGTCCCATACCCAACATGATCGCAGCAATAATTCCCGGCAGAGCCGCCGGTACGGTAACACGCCAGATCGTCTGTAACCGGCTGGCTCCCAAAGCCAAAGATGCTTCCTTGAAACTTTGGGGCACGCTGTGAATTGCATCTTCGGAAATCGAGATCACGGTCGGTATGGCCATGAGCGCCAACAGCAAAGCCCCGGTAAAGGCTGTCAGACCGGTATTCAATCCAAACAAACTCTTCACTACCGGACTCAGAACTACCAGACCAAAGAAGCCGATCACAACCGAGGGGATTCCAGCCAGAATTTCGATAAATGGTTTGAGAATATTTTTCTCCCACGCTGTCGCTATTTCGGCAACATAGATTGCACCTAATACACCGAATGGGATCATGATCACAACGGCTATTATAGTAACCAGTACTGAACCAGTGATCAGGGGAATTATTCCGTAAAATTCTTGAATAAATGATACTGGAATCCAGCGTTTATTCCAAAGACCGCTTAAACCAGGTTCATAAATAAATGGAAAAGCTTCCTTGCCAAGGAAAAGGAAAATCAGGATCACAACCAGAATGCTGGTGGAAGCTGCTCCCATCAGCACCCGTTTGATAATTCGCTCTCGTAACCTATAATTCATACGAATCGCAAATAGATGATATTTTAATTAACAGGTACGTAACCCGTTTCAAGCACGATTTTCTGCCCGCTATCCGATATACAGAAATCAATAAACTGCTTTGTTAGTCCCGCCGGCTTTCCTTTGGTATAAAAATACAGGGGCCTGGCAATCGGATAAGCTCCGGATTTTACAGCTTCGACAGATGGAATCACAGGAGCACTGTCAATATTATCAATGACCGCCAGCATTTTCACCTTAGCCTTAGCCTCAAAGGCGTAGCCTAGGCCAACATAACCGATCGACCACTTATCCTGGGATACGGTCTTGATAATCGCCGATGTGGAGGGCATCAGCATCGCTTCAGTGGAATAATCTTGTTTACTCAATACCCGCTCCTGAAAAAAGACATAGGTACCGGAACTGGATTCCCGGGATAAGATTACTATCGGAGCATCCGGTCCCCCCACTTCTTTCCAGTTGGTATAGGAACCTCGATATATCCGCCCGATTTGATCAACTGTCAGTTTGGTGACCGGGTTAGCCGGGTTGACTACGACGGCAATTCCATCCCGGGCAACTACATGTTCCTGGGGTTGAGCACCGTTTTTCTGAGCCAATTTTACTTCCTTATCTTTGATTTTTCGGGAAGCGATACAGATATCAGTTGTACCGTTGATCAAAGCGGCAATACCAGTCCCTGAGCCACCACCGGTAACCGACAAATTTGCTTCCGCGTGGGTGCTCATATAAGTTTCTGCCCAATTGCTGGCTAAGTGCACCATCGTATCAGAACCCTTAATTGTCAAATAGTTGCTTCTTGATGTAGTATCTTTTTTCGTACAGCCGGTCAAGGCTAAAGTGACGATTAGTAATACCTTTATTATTCTCTTCATTTTAATTTCCTTTTCTCAATCAATATTTTTATTTGAACAATAGATTCACGTTAGAGTGTCACTAAAATTTGAACTCAAAATTAATTGCCCCTGTAAGTTCAGATTCAGCACCAGTATCAATCGTATAACGCAGGTTAGGCGTGATTTTTAAGCCTTTAACAGGATTTCGGCTACAACCAAATATTATATATTTTTCGCTCTGGTCGCCTACATTGGTCAGGTCAAAGCGCAGGAATATGGCCTTAGTTTCATTTAGATTTAAGTTCCCATAAAATGATAAAATCGTAAATGTTTCTGAAACTTCACTGTCATACTGATAATCAAATTCACCACCAACTCGCAGTTTTTCCGTTGCAAGACCGCCAAACAGTCCTATGATTGATTTGGTACCGACCGTAACAGAATCAGCGTTATAATGGGTGTAAGTGGCTACTCCACCAGCATTGATTCCAGACTGCTTTAATTTTTTTTCGCCGGTAAACAATTGTAAAGATAATAATTTATATTTATCATTTTCCGGCTTCTTGTAACCATTTCCATTTGTGATTAACAGGCTACCATGCAATTCGGAACCCAATTTATAATACCAACCAACGCCCAGATCAGCCGAGCTGGACCATTTATTTAAATCTATAGCTGATTTTTCAATCGAACGATAGCCCCAGTTACCTTCCTGGATTTTGAATATGTTCATACTCTGTAATCCAAATGTTAAAGTGCCAAAACCGTTCTTCCAGTCCAGTTTGGCATTCTTCAGGTAGACAAATAAATGGGGATTATCAGGATTATTTTTCTGACGCCCAACATCAGTCTGGAGTTTGATTTTCAGATCTTCATCAAGGGCTGTTTCATAGGTTAAATAAGCGCGATTAATCTCAAAGGAACTGCTATTATCATTATCGAAATACAACTCATAGAATACTACCCCGCTCCAATTATTGGATTGGGCAAATAGCTCTCCAAAAAATATTGTCGCCAACAATAAAGTAATTTTAACTAATCGCATTAAATATACCTTTCAGTTTTGAAAGGATATTAATCAGCGAATGTTATGAAATTATTAGGAGTGAATTAGAATTCTGTGAGAAAGTAAAAAAAATTATTTAACCAGCGGAAGTCTGATCGTAAATACACTGCCTTCATTCAATTTGCTGGCAACGGAAATGGAACCATTATGTGCCAGAACGATATGTTTTACGATTGCCAGACCCAGACCGGTACCCCCCGCTTTCCGGCTGCGGCCTTTGTCCACCCGGTAAAACCGTTCAAAAAGGCGGGGAATATACTGCTCAGCAATGCCGATACCCTGATCGGTAACAGATATATCAATATGTTTTTTAGATATTTCAGTTGATACAATCACTTCTGTACCATGATTACTATACTTAACGGCATTATCGATCAGATTTGTAATTGCCTGGCGCAGCAATAAACGATCAGTAGCAACCATGATTTCCTGATCAATATTGGCCGTAATCGTAATTGAATGTTGGTTCATCAATGACTCACAATCTCTGATTGCACCATCTATTATATAAGCTAAACGGGCTGGTTCCAGGATAATTTCCTGTCGATCACGCTGCTGCTCAATCTTGGATAAATGCAGCAGATCTTCCAAGATTGTATCCAGGCGATCAGCCTGGCGGGCAATTATATCGATAAATCTGCGGGCTTCCTCCGGTTTATCCAGGGCACCACTTTGCATCGTTTCCACAAAGCCCTTAATTGATGTCAGGGGCGTTTTCAATTCATGGGCTACATTACCAACAAATTCCTGGCGGATATGCTCCAAACGTTTCAACCGGGTAATATCATTTAGTACAACCACAACACCCCGGCAACTATCAGCCTGATCCAGAAGAGGCGCCCCACTAGCCAGGAGATGCTGTTCCTCAATTCCTATCAATGTGATTTCTGTTTCAGCCCGGGATTTTGTAGTTAATAGCTCTTGAATGAAATTCTGCAGGTTGGGGTTACGCACTACCTCGACCAGTGATTTTCCAGTAACTTTTTTCGGTTTGCAGTCAAATAATTTGCCAGCGGATTTATTCATCCGGATGATCCGCTCGTCAAGGTCAACTGCGATTACACCTTCAATCATACTGGCCAAAACTGCCCGTTGTTCATTACGCTGGCGAGTTATCATTCGGATTCGATGATCCAATTCAGCTGTCATACGATTCATGGAACTGGCCAAACTATCCAATTCCATTACCGACGAGCGAGGAAATGAAATTGTAAAATCACCAGCGGCAATCCGTTCCGCTCCGGTCTGTAAATTAATGATCGGTCGGCTGATTAATTTTGCAACTACAACACTGATGAGAATTGCTAATAAAGCCGCCATGAGAGCTACCAGGATTAGACGGGTTTTAATTGGTTCGACAGAATCCACCAGCGACTGTAAGGGAATCGAAGTCCGGATAATATATTTTACCTGCCCATCCATAATTAATGGTAAAGCCAAATACATCATATCACGTTGCAGAGTCTGACTGTAACGGATTGATTGACCCACTTCACCAAATAAAGCTTTTTCAAATTCCGGTCGATCAAAATGATTTTCCATCTGATCCGATTCTTTATCTGAGTCACCAAGTACCAGACCCTGGGGATCCAAGATAGTAACACGGGTTCGTGAAACAGAGCCCATCTCATAACTGATCTTTTCGAAATTTGCATTATCAAGGTCATGATGGTAACCCAACGCCTGTCTGACCAATTCGGCTCTTGCCAGTAGATTCCTGGCCGTTTGCCTGGTATTAAACTCAGATATGCCCCGCAAGGAATACCACAATAATATTGTGATGACTATAAAGGAGATCGCCAGGTAAGACGGAAGAAGCCGGTAAATAAGACGCTGCTGTTTCATAATTCTTTAATCCGGTAGCCAACTCCTCTTACTGTTTCTATAAGATCACCGGCATCGCCCAATTTTTTCCTCAGTCCCACAATCTGAAAATCCACCGAACGATCAGTAACCGGGTAATTGTCACCCCTGACCTGTTCTACAATTTGATTCCGGGTAAAAACCCAGCCGGGATGTCGCAGCAATAAATGAAGAATCTCAAATTCAGTGAAGGTCAATTCAATCTTGATATCATCAACTTTAACTTGCCTGCGGCCTGGGGAAATACTGATGTTTTCATAAGTAAGGTTTTCTTTTCTTTTATCCTTACTGACTGATTTGGGACGGCGAATTACAGCTTTAATCCGGGCCAGAAGAACCCGGGGACTGAAGGGCTTGGTTACATAGTCATCGGCGCCCAATTCCAGGCCGGTCACAATATCACTCTCTTCCCCCCGCGCCGTAAGCATTATAATCGGTATATCGGCGGTGGACAGGTTATTCTTCAGAATCCGGCATACTTCCAAACCATTAATAGCGGGGAGCATTAGATCAAGAATAATTAAATCAGGATTGGTTTTTTGGACTTGCTTTAAAGCCTCTTCGCCTGTTTCAACCCTGATCGTCCGGTATCCGCTCTCTTCCAGATTATAGCACACCAATTCCAGGATATCAACTTCATCGTCAACTACCATAATTAGGTCTGATGTGGCATTATTTCCAACTGTTTGCATATTCGGAATATAAGCCAGTTATGTTAGATTTCTGTTAGTTCCAACAACCAAACATTGTAACTCTCTGTATATCAAGGGAAATAGTGGTCTTCAAAACCACTGTTATAAAGAATAACATAGCACCTTCTTCACAAAATCGACGAAAAATATCCTAATTCCCGATACTTCATCTTAAAAGTAAGTCCATATTCGACTAAAGCAACATTCGGTTTTCTAGAATTCTCTATTGCATTCTCCGATTCAAAGATTGACGATAATTATTCTCGACTACCTAATTGTCTCAAAAACCCTCGTTTGTGAGACGATTTTGATTTAATTCATTTATAGCCCCCAACCCCCTTTATTGTAGTCTCAAAACTCATC
>JABMPO010000173.1 GCA_013203015.1 Fidelibacterota bacterium | reverse complement strand
CGACAATCCGGGTACAAGACGGCGAAACCATTATCATCGGCGGACTGATCAGCCGGGATAAAAAAGTTACCGAATGGAAATTCCCCGGCTTATACAAGCTACCCTGGCTCGGGAAAAAACTATTTACCAGCAAAGATATAACCGACCGAAAGACCGATTTAATCATTCAAATTACTCCGACTATTGTAAAAGACAACTACACCAATATTGGCAAAACGACAAATGTGCAGGATTTCGAAAGTAATACAATTGATGAGTTCTTTAGTGAACCGGAAGAAACCGGCGAAGGAGAAGATCATGAAGAAGAGTAAAATTGTTTTGGGTAAACTAGCTCTGATAATTTTAACCGGATTAAGTTTAGTGTGGTTGAGTTGTGACGACAGGACACCAACAAAATCATCTGGCACCGATGATATTCCGGTTTATACCCTGGCACTTCAATCAATGCATATTGCCCTGGATCAGTCTAATAATGTTATCCTGGTCGGTGAGGATGTGGTTGGCACTGGCAGTTTAACCCGCATTACCGCTCAGTTGACCGATGAGGAAGGGGCAGGACTGGTTGGTCGTTCTATTGAGTTCTCTGCCAAAGCTAACGGCGTGAGCACCGGATCGTTTGTTTATGTGGGTGGTGATGTGGCGGACGAGAGTGGTTTTGTCCAGGCGGATTTCACCGATACCGGCGCCGCAATGGATAATCCCGGAACGCAACCATATGAAGGGGTGACACTGACCGCCCGGTTTACTCAAATTGGTGTTCCATCCGATCCTGATACTACTATCGAATTAACCAGGACCCTGCAATTTGATGTAATTGACACAGCCGTGACCCAGGTCTGGCCTTACCGCATGGTATTAAATCAGGACACTGATGTGATCTATGTTGATGGAGGTTTGACTAAATCGACATATTCAGTAACCTTAATGAACAATGCCTATGAGCCGCTGACAGGTTTGTTGGTTAACATTTCTGCTACACCGGATACAATTGGTATTTTGAGTTCCGGATACGTAATCACGGATGCTGAAGGCAAGGCAACTTTTGAATTCACCGATTCCGGTGATCCAGATGTTACTGGTACTGTGAGTATTGCGACTAATTTTGACCATCCGGTATACGGTCTTGTTTCGAAGGCCAAACAGGTTTCGGTAATCGAGCAACAGGATCAAACAGTGGTTATTCTCTCCCTTACAGCCCAGCCGGTGGTGGGTCCTGACAACAATTTTGTGATTGTTGGTGAGGATGTCAATGATGACGCGGACAATGCTTCATTGAAGGTGCGCTCGCGAATTACCGCCACCGTGACAGATGCTGATGGAGCGCCCGTAAGTGGTAAATTAATCGAATTCTTCGCGATTTTCGGATCCGATACCAGCACAAATAATTTTGATTTAAATTATCTTACATCAGATGCACAGGGATTGGCCTGGGTGAATTTTTATGATGAAGGCGAATCGGCAATCGATAATATCGGTACACCGACTTATGAAGGGGTGACAGTTGTTGGTTATATTGATGATGTTATTGCCGAGACCAGGTTCAACGTTTATGATCAGGTTTCTGATGTCTGGCCTTACCGTTTGAATTTGTACAAGGACCGCGATTTCATTAATTTGGATAATGGTTTAACTAAAGCTGAGATAACTGCAGTTTTATCCAATCAATTAAATAAACCATTAAAAAATGTCGAAATAACTTTTTCGACCAATTTGGGCTTTATCAATGATGTGGCTCTAACTGACACGACCGGGACAGCGGTTGAGTATTTTACCGATCTCGGTGATCCGGATGATGTTGGTATTTCAACAATTACTGCCAATTACCAGCATCCGTCATTCGGACTGGTGACTGATATGTTGCAGATATCCATTATCGATCCCTCCACATCCGGCATTCCGGCCTATATCGTGATACCGGCTTCACATCCCGGTGACATTATGGTGACCGGTGGTGGCGGATTGGAATCGACCAATATCTGCGCACAAGTATATGATGAGAATGGATTACTGGTGGATGTGCCGATGGATGTTACTTTTGTATTAGGTCCTACCAGTCCCTCGGGTTCTGCCTTCAGCAATGATCTGGATTCGATAACTACTACCAGTACTGATGGTGTTGCCTGTGTTTCTTTGAACAGTGGTGAGGAACCGGGCCCGGTTTACATCATTGCTACAGTCAACGATTCAATTTCAGCAACAGGAATTCCCGTTATTATTGTAACCGGTCCGGCTTTTAATATTTTCCCGGATGTTGATATTACTTCCATAGAACCGATCGGTGGTGGGTTTTATCGGATGGAAGCGGGAGCGCTGGTACACGATCTCTACGGCAATCCGGTAGCTGACACAACATATGTTTACTGGTCCATCGATGTGGCACCGGCAGACGCCAATGATACGATCGATGTGGAAATTATTGGCGTTAGCTATACCAACAATCAAAATCTTGACCTTGGTAATTATCCTGGAATGGCATTTACCTCGCTGATCTTTCCCAGCAGCGCCATTTTCGATTGGGGCAGGATCATAGCCTATAGTTACGGTGCGGAAGGGGTGATTGTTATTGATTCGGTTGAGAATGATGCAATTATGCCCTACTATGGCGACGATTTATCACTGGACGCGAATATAAATTACTGGGATTTTACAACAATGGGTAGTCCGGCCAATATTACCTTAACAGCTACTTTGATAGATGGTTATGGTAATCCGGTGGAAGGTGGAAGGATACTTTTTTCAGCTCTGGCCGGCACAATTTTTGGTGCGAACCCGGCCTTGACTGATGAAAACGGTCAAGCGCTAGTAATCGCGCAATGGACTAGTGACATTTGTACACCGATCCCGAATTCCGATCCCCAGCTTTACAATAATTTTGATGCTTCATGTGTGGCTGTGCTATTAGACCCTCTACAAATTACCAGCGATCCAAGGGATATTCAGTTTATCCGAAGTTATCAATTGCCAGCACCTCCTCTTGGATCATCAGAAAACAGCGTTAAATAAGAATAACAGGCTCACGTGGAAGATTTCAATCCCCAGTTCAAACGTTTAGGCGAAATTCTGATTCATCAGGGAAAAGTCTCTGAGAAACAGCTCAATAGCGCCTTAGAAGAACAAAAATCATCAAAAAGCAAACTTGGTGAAATTCTGATCAATAATGGTTTTCTAACCGAAGATGAATTGATTGGAATCTATTCATTGCAACTGGGGTATCCCCAGATCAAAGAAGAAGAGCTATTTCAAGCTGATCAAGCCGTCGTAAAGCTCATTCCGGAGGATTTTGCCCGTCAGACTATGGTATTGGCGCTGCGTAAAACCAATCGGAGTATAATCGTTGCCATGGAAGATCCTGAAGATCTGGCCGGCATCGATGCTCTGAAGCGTTTGACCGGACTGACGCCTGATGTTCATGTAACCGGAACTTCGGCTCTCAAACGGGCCATGGACGAGATTTACGCCAGAATCAAGCAATCCGGTGAAGTCGAGGAGGTAATTGAAGGTATTACCGTAATCTCCGGCGATGAAGATAACTGGGAAGAAGTTGATCTTTCCCCTGATAAAGTATCGGCTGAAGATGCTCCGATTGTACGCCTGGTAAATATGATTTTACAGGAAGCTATCAGCGAACGCGCTACGGATATTCATATTGAGCCCCAGAAAAGCAAGGTTGTGGTTAGAATCCGAATTGATGGTGTCTTGCAGGTGATAATGACACCACCCAACTCATCTCTGAGTGGCCTGGTAACACGTATTAAAATCCTCTCAAGATTGAATATTGCCGAGCGTCGATTACCCCAGGACGGGCGTTTTACCATCAAAGCCACAAATCATGAAATTGATGTCCGTGTATCAATTTTACCAACCGTGTTCGGTGAGAAAATCGTGTTGCGTCTCTTGGATAAAACCGGCTTTGACTTCACTTTGAGTACTTTGGGTTTCGATGAGGACATGTATGCCGTTTTTCGCCGTGTTATCAAACAGCCTTACGGCATGATTGTCGTTTCCGGTCCCACCGGTTCTGGTAAATCTACATCCTTGTATGCGTCGTTGAAGGACATTAAAAATGTCGGTAGTAATATTATCACTGTCGAGGACCCGGTGGAATATCAGCTTGATGGAATCAGTCAGGTTCAGGTTCATGAAGGAATAGGTCTGACTTTTGGTACCAGTTTGCGTTCGATTTTACGTCAGGATCCGGATATTCTGTTGATCGGTGAGATTCGTGATGAGGAGACAGCCGATATTTCAGTGAAATTTTCACTGACGGGTCACCTGGTTTTTTCTACCGTTCATGCCAATGATGCAGCTTCCACGATTACGCGGCTCCTGGATATTGGTGTCAAACCATTCCTGGTCGGATCTTGTTTGAATCTGGTTATGGCTCAACGATTGGTCAGACGAATTTGTCCCCATTGCAAGGAGGATTACGTACCCGATGCCGAATCTTTAAAACGGATCGGTCTTGATCCGGCTCGTCTCGATGGCGGTAAATTATGGCGCGGGAAGGGCTGCAATAAATGTCGGCAAACCGGCTACCATGGCCGCACTGGGATTTTTGAAATTATCCTAATGACCCGCACAATCCGGGGTTTGGTTTTTGATAATGAAAATGAGGACGCCATCCGACAGAGAGCTTTGGAAGAAGGAATGGTATCGCTACGTGAAAGTGGCCTGCGTAAAGTTATACTTGGTAAAACCACCGTTGCAGAAGTAACGCGCTCAACTGTTGAGGAATTCTAATGCCAAGTTTTACCTATCTGACAAAGGACTCACAGGGCAAGCGCAACGAAGGCGAAATCCGGGCTGCCAGCATTGACGATGCCGCCAAGAAACTGGCTGCCGAAGACCAACTGGTCATACAGCTTAAAGAAGTTGATACTTCCTGGGATTTTATCGGCCCATTTCTGGATGAAATTTCGCTATCTATCGAACGGTTAAAGAACCGTATACCATTAAGCAATCTGGTTTTTTTTACGCGTCAGTTGGCAACGATGTTTTCAGCCGGGTTAACTCTAGAGCGGTCAATTCAAGGACTTGCCAGCGAGGAAAAACATCCAAAGTTGAAAAAAGTTCTGTTAAGTGTTGCCGACAATATCCGGAAAGGATTGAATTTATCCGATGCTTTAGCACGGCATCCGGGAGTCTTTAACAGTCTATATATCGCACTGTCTAAAGCTGGTGAAGTCAGCGGCAACCTGCAGGAGATTCTCGATCAGTTAGCCACCTACCTGGAAAATCTTGATGACACCCGCCGGAAAGTTAAATCAGCGATGACTTATCCGGTATTTATGGTGTTTTTTCTGGCGGCCATGATGGTTGTAATGTTTATCTATATTATTCCTATGTTCTCTGATGTCTATTCTAAGCTTGGCGCCGATTTACCTTATGCTACTCAGGTACTGGTTCAAGCCAGTGAATGGTTAAGCCATAATTTCGCCCGAATTACTTTCTTTATAATCGTCGCAGTCATGGTTGTTTGGTTTATATCAAAAACCAGACGTGGAGGCTATGCACTTGATACCGTGAAACTTAAAACGCCAGTTTTTGGGGAATTGTTAAATAATTCAGTTTTGAATAAATATGCCAAAACTTTTGGAATTCTTTTGGGAGCTGGTGTTCCGGTATTGGAATCGATGTCATTATTAACAAAAATAGTCGATAACCGGGTCTATGAAACCGCCATCCAGGAAAGTTCTGATTATATCAGGGATGGTTTTGATATCAGCACCGCCATGCGGCGCACCGAAGTTTTTCCCCCAATCATGATCCAGTTAGCATCTACTGGTGAGGAAACCGGAGAATTAAGCAGTTTACTAGACCGGGCCGCCGATTATTATTATAAGCAGGTATCTGCCATGGTGGCCAGGATGACAACGCTGATTGAACCAATCCTGATTCTGTTAGTTGGGGTGATTATTGCCATCATGGTTGTCGTAACCTACCTGCCGGTTTTCTTCTTAGGGGCTGCTCTCCAATCCGGGATGTAGTGGACTGGTACCTCTTTTTCCCGTTTTTGCTACTGGGGACGATATTCGGTAGTTTTCTTAACGTAATCATATATCGTCTGCCACGGAGCGAGTCTATCGCCATTCCGCGCTCATATTGTCCTAACTGCCGGCAGCCAATTCCTATTTACAGAAATATTCCTATATTCTCTTTTCTGGTGCAGCGCGGAAAATGCGCTGATTGTTCAGCGAAAATAAGTTGGCAATATCCGCTGGTGGAATTGATCAATGGAATTATCTGGGGCTGGTCATTTTCTGTTAATGACCCGGCCAGCGCAATTTACTTGGCGGCTCTGGGATCAATTTTGCTGGCAATCGCCTGGATAGATTATCAGCACCTGATTATTCCACTTTCTCTAAATATCGGAGCCTTGTTAATTGTCGTATTCGCCATTGCATTTAAGCTGATTTACTGGCGGGTTGCATTGTGGGGAATGCTAGCCGGTATTGGGATACCGGCTGTTATTGTAGGAATGATATATATTTCATCCGGTAAAATTGGGATGGGTCTTGGCGACATTCAGTTAGGCTTGATCCTGGGGTTATGGTTAGGACCAATTGGTATCGTAATGACTTTATTGTTGGCTTCGATGCTGACAATCATTATTTGGGGGATATTGCATTTCAAAACAGGTTGGGATAAAAATCGTCCACTTCCCTTTGCTCCATATTTGATTATTAGCAGTTTCATTGTGTACATTTCTAGTTATTATCAAAGCGATTTCATTAGAGGTCTACTCCTTAATTAGTCCACGCGGTAACTACAGGTTAAAAGTGATTAAACAAACATACGGAATTATTCTCGCAGGCAGTTTATTGGCGGCAGGAAATACTCATACGGCAAACTTAAATCACAATGGTTTTTCTCTAGGATTAGCGTCTGAATCTGAACACATTATCGAATTCCAGATACCGGAATATGATATTATCGATGTTGTGCAGTCCGGCTCACAATATAAACAAATCGAGATTTCTGAAACGGGAACCATGGTAGAAGAAGGTGAACCTTACCTGCCCTCAATGTCAACCTTATACGCCATTGAACCAGGCAAATCGTATACTGGCGAAATGATGATATTAGAATCTGTTATCATTAACAATATTGATTTGGCTGCTCATAAGGGTTGGCTGCCAGAATCAGAACAGAATACTCAAACTATAATCAGAAGTCAGACTGCTTATTTCGTAGATCGTTTTCCGGCCGAGAATGTGCTTGTTTCTGAACCCCTGATCATGCGAGATCTTACTATGGCTCGCATTTCAATCACCCCATTCATTTATTCTCCCCTTACCCAAAGGCTGGAAGTCATAACCAAAGCGACTGTAAGACTGATTGAAACTGGTGTTACCAACGATGGGTTTATACCAGCAAAACGATCCAAAGCCTTTGAACCCCTGTACCGGGCTGTAGTCGTTAACTATGATCGTTACATGAGCAATATCCCCTATCAAAAACCGTCAGTATTGTACATTCTGCCATCGAATTCATCACCGATATTAGCAACCATAAACATGCTGTTGGATTGGCGGGAAAGGGCAGGGTATGAAGTTCATTCCGTATCAATGGCTATTATTGGATCACAGAAAACCGATATCAAAAGCTATATATTAAATGCTTACAATACCTGGCCAAATCCTCCTGAGCACGTTACTTTTGTCGGCGATGCCAGCGGTTCCTATGCTGTTCCGACCTGGACTGATACCTGGTCAAATTACAATGGAGACGGTGATCACCCCTATGCTCAGCTGATCGGTAATGATATTTTACCGGAAGTATTTTTGGGCCGTTTATCATTTGAAAGTCCAACCGAATTGGGCACTATTGTTAGTAAAACAATTCAATATGAGACAAACCCCTTCATGGGGGAAAACTGGTTTACCCGTGCTCTGCTGGTTTCTGACACAAGTCCATCGGGAGTTTCAACCATTTTTACCAATGAATATGTACGCTTGTTGATGGAAAATAATGGCTATACCGATATTCGCAGGCTTTACACCGATAGTTCCGGTGATCCTAATGGTAGTGATATGGTTGCAGAGTTGAATGATGGAATGACATTTTTTAATTATCGTGGATATTATGGAGTCAGTGGTTTTGATGTAACCGATGTTAACTCGCTTACCAATGGATTCAAATTACCGATCATGACAATTTTGACCTGTGGTACTGGTTCATTTGGTAGTGGTACTGCTTTGAGTGAATACTGTTTGCGGGCAGGGAATGCCTCCAATCCCAAAGGCGCTGTTGCCGCAATAGGCACTGCAACGCTGGGAACGCACACCATGTTTAATAATTGTGTTTCAATAGGATTTTACGCCGGTGTGTTTGTTGACCAAATAGAAACGGCCGGTGCAGCCCTGATGCGCGGAAAAATCCAGCTTTATCTTACCTATCCTACCAACCCCAGCCATTATGTTGAGATTTTTTCCCATTGGAATACGTTGATGGGAGATTCACCACTACAAATGTGGACAGCCATGCCACAAAGAATGACTGTGACCGCACCACCTATGATCAGTATCGGTACCAATACTATCAATGTTCAGATTACCCATCTGCTGGGAGGTACTCCAGTAGATGGTGCTAAGGTAACAATCCGAAAAGGAGCTAATGAGATATTTGAATCGAGTTTTTCGGACGCCAGTGGACTAGCGATATTACCGATTAATTCTCTGTTACCCGGTTCGATTGACATTACGGTTGTTAAGAATAATTATATTCCGCATCAGTCTACTATCCTGTTATCTAATCCTCAGGAAAACATCAATATATCCCAGTTACCGATGATTATTAGCGATGATAATCTTGGCGAATCTTCAGGAAATGGCAACGGGCAGATTAATCCCGGTGAGCGGATCGAATGTATGGTATTGCTCCAGAATTATGGAATTGAAGCAGTGGGCCAGGTTTCGGCAAAATTAACTACCAGTAATAATGCAGTCTCGATTCCGGTGGACAGTTTGTTCTATGGCGATATTGCGACTGGCATTAACAATGCTTCAGGCGGTTATTTTGTTTTTGAAATACCAGTCGGGGTGACGGATGACACGGATATTGGTTTACAATTCGAAATATCCGATACTTCCGGAAATCTTTGGCAAAATAACATTGATCTTTTAGTAGCTGGGAATGCATTAGAGATTATTGGAACGGTTGTCGAGGCCGTTGGCGGACATCTGGATCCCGGGGAGATATCCGATTTTCAGATTATTGTAAGTAATACGGGACAGATTGCTATACCAAATATTACCGGAACGCTGGCATCGCCGATAAGTGGAGTTGAGTTGAGTGATAATGAAGGTAGCTGGGGGACGATTGCAGCTGGTGGTACAGTTACTAATTCTTTCGACAAATTTACTATTTCCGCTGCAGATGATATTATCCCTGGGACATTGGTAAATCTTACTCTGCAACTGGTTTCCGACAATGGCTATGTAATGAATACGATTGTTCCGTTAACGATCGGTACGCAGGACATCAATGATCCCATGGGGCCAGATGAGTATGGCTATTATATTTATGATTCCGGCGATCAGATTTACACTAACGCACCGTATTTTGACTGGATCGAAATAAATCCGAATTTGGGCGGTTCCGGATCAGTAACCGGTATTTATGATTCAGGAAATAATATGGATGATGTTATTACCATGAATTTGCCGTTTGATTTCCGAATGTATGGAATAAATTATCGCAGCATTTCCATTTGCAGTAATGGTTGGATTGCCATGGGGCCGACTGAAAGTGCAGCATTCAGAAATTATCCAATTCCGGGGGCGGCAGGTCCCTCACCAATGATTGCAGCTTTTTGGGACGATCTGAAAACATCCAGCACGGGGAAAGTGTATGTCTGGTATGATGAAGATCGGTATCAGTTTATTATAGAATGGTCCGGATTGAAAACATATTATAATAATGATATCGAAACCTTCCAGGTTATCCTGCGCAATCCGCAATATTATTTTACTCCCACCGGTGATGGTGAGATTGTAATTCAATATCTTGAATTCAATAACACTTCCCAGACCACAACCAGCGCTACTAACCATGGTAATTATTCTACTATTGGTATTGAGGATCATACCGGTGCAGTTGGCTTACAATGTACTTTTGCAAATCAATGGGACCCGGCAGCCATGCCATTACAGGATAATACAGCGATCCTGATTACAACCAAAGGAAGCATCGTCAGATTACGCGGCGACATCAATGATGACAACAAGTTGAATGTTTTTGATGTATTAGGATTAATCGACTACATTCTGGCCGGGAATCCCAGTTCGATTAATCCATATTTAGCCGATGTAAATGATGATGGTGTCGTGAACATTCTTGATATGATTGCTGTTGTGCAAACCGTAATGGAATATTAATAATCGGTTTGCACGTTTTTGACTGATTATTCCTGAAATGATACCGGCGGTACTACCCATTATTGCACTGACGTCGGTAGTATTGCTACTGATCATTTTTGGAATTATTGAATATCAAGGACATCAGCGCATTCTGGCGGAAATTCCCATGCGGATTCATATTAATGGAACTCGTGGAAAATCCAGTGTTACCCGTCTGGTAGCTGCCGGATTACGGGCCGGAGGTATTCGAACATTTGCTAAAACAACCGGAACAGCCCCCCGTGTTATTGATGCCGAAGGAAAAGACCACATTATCCATCGATTACGGAAACCATCGATCGGAGAACAAGTGCGTTTGTTGCGTTTTTTTGCCCGCGAAAAAGTTGATGCAGTTGTAATGGAGTGCATGGCGGTCCAGCCTCAGTATCAATGGATATCCGAGCAGCAAATGGTAAAATCTCAGATTGGTGTAATAACCAACGTACGGCCAGATCATCTGGACGAAATGGGACCGACGACCGAAGATATCGCCCTGTCGCTTAGTAACAGTATTCCGCGTAATGGAACATTTATTACTGCCGAAAACACATTTTTCCCCCAACTTGCCGATGTTGCGAAGCGCCGTAAATCCCGTTCTATTCAGGTTGCGGAAAACACTGTCAATCGTTCTGATTTACAGCGTTTTTCCTATCTTGAACATCCCCAGAATGTCGCACTATCCCTGGCTGTATGTGAGCAACTGGGGATCGATAGGAAGACCGCTTTAGATGGAATGGTGACGGTTCAACCGGACTTGGGAGCATTAGTCGCCTGGCGTTTGAAATTTGATGCTGCGGCGGTGTATTTTATCAATAGCATGGCCGCTAATGATCCCGTTTCTACGCTTAACATCTGGAGTTTTGTGATTGATCGCTATCCCGTTGAGGGCGATATCTGCGTGTTTTTAAATACCCGCGACGATCGGCAATATCGAACCAAACAATTATTGCAATTAACAATGGAACATATCAAGCCCGATCATTTTGTGGTGCGGGGCAGCAAGATTGATTCTCAGATAAAACATCTAGCGCATTATTCGCCGGGAACGGTAGTCCATATTGTGGATACCGAAGCAGCATACTCAAAAGTTCTGGATGCTTTTAAATTGTTGGCGGAT
>JABMPO010000172.1 GCA_013203015.1 Fidelibacterota bacterium | reverse complement strand
GCGGTTATCCTTTCCGAGCCATCAGCTTCGCGGCGGGAAATGGCATTGTCAATGGGAGCGACCCATGCTTTCAATCCCCTTGAGGTGAATGCAGCCGAGGCTGTTTTGGACATTACAAATGGTTATGGTGCCGGTATTATTTTGGAAGCAACCGGATTGCCTGGCATTGTCTGGCCCGATGTGGAAAAAATCATCTGGGAAGGCAAAGCACTGAACACTACCGTCGTTGTTGTGGCTCGTGCCGATGATCGTATTCCATTAAATGGTGAAGTACTGCAGGTCCGGCGTGCTAGCGTTGTTGGGTCTCAAGGCCATTCCGGCCACGGGACTTTCCCAAATGTCATCAATTGTATGGCTACCGGTATGGATGTTTCCCCACTGATTACCAAGCGGATCAAGCTGGATGAAGTCAATGAAAATCTAGTCACGCTTCAGACCGACCGCAATGAAGTAAAAATAACAATCACCGATTTCGAATAGGATTAATTATGACTAAATGGATTGAGACTGACCGACGGGACCTTCGTTTCGAAGATACAACTGTCGGTCGATTGAAAAAGAAAATCTGGGATGCTTCGGACTCTGAAATTGACCAGATACTGGAAAATTATGGAATTCCAACGCCGTCCGAACTGGGAAAACCCGGTGTCTATGTGCAGAATACAATTCGCCAGCAAGTTGTGGATAATCGTCGCAAAAACGATGTCGTTTTTATCCCGATTGGTTGCACCGAGCTTCACGGACGACACACAGTCACCGCTCTGGATACCTTAATGGTTACGCAGATTCTGGAAGGTGTCCGTCGCTACACAGCTAAAACCGGCGACCCGGTTAACCTGGTCTGGACACCACTGAATTATGGCGGACATCCCCATCATCATATTGGCATGCCCGGTACAATTCACCTGGAAGATGAAGTACTAAAAAGAGTATTAATCGATGTCATGGTTGGCCTGTGGAACGATGGTTTCCGCAAAATTATTTTGATCAACAATCACGGACACCAGTGGTTGTTGGAAGCGGCGATCCAGGAATTGCAGAAAACCTGGAATCTGCCCGGTATCTTCCGGGTCATCGACTGGCACAGAGCCGTGCGCGAATTCTTCCGTACCAAATCCCGTGGTGGTGATTGGGATATGGATTTCGTCCATGCTGATGAGGCTGAAACTTCGGTCATGCTGTTATTGGCACCTGAGTATGTAGAAATGTCATTGGCTGAAGAGACCGAGGTCAATGGCTATCTTCCTGACGGACATTTTGATAAGGCGGTCGATCCTTTTGCCAGACCGAGCAAATGGTCGGAAGGGCAGGGGCATTTCCCGATTGAACTGGGTTCAATTCCTGAAGGCGTGGTCGGCAAACCTAATATTGCCACGGCACCTAAGGCCAAGCGCACGATTGCAGCAATTCTTTCCTATCTGACACTGGTTCACGATGAGATACATGAAGCCTTCCCAGCGGGAAAACTTCCGCCCATCGAAGAAACCACCATGCGTACAGCAGAGGAAATGGAACCCTATTTGAAAGAACCGTTTACCGAAGGTTGGCGTCCCATCTACGCAATCCAGAAAATGGGGTTATAGGCTGATATGAAGTTGGGCATCGTTTTATCTACCCAGGCGGCCAAATTTTCTGCCCTGGCCTATAAGGGTCAATTGGCAGAAAATGCCGCCAAAATAAGCAGATTGGGATTTGATGGAATTGAATTAGCTATTCGCGATCCGAAATTGGTTAATCAAGCCGAACTCAAATATTTGCTTAGCGAGTTGGATTTAACGGTGCCCGCTATCGGTACCGGCCAGGCTTTTGGCGAAGAGGGATTGTCATTTGTCGATCCTGATCAGACAATCAGACGCCAGGCAATCGACCGGATCAAGGCACAGATGCATCTAGCTGAAGAATTAGAAGCCATGGTAATTATCGGCCTGATTCGCGGTTTTAGAGCTAAAGACACAACGGCACAACAGACTGATATCTGGTTGGTGGAAGCCTTACGTGAATGTGCTCGGGAAAATGAAGGCGTCAAACTGATTATTGAGCCAATCAATCGCTATGAAAGCGATCTGATTGGCACTGTACAGGAAGGCATGGAGTTGATGGAAAAAGTCGAATATCCAAATGTTGGCTTGCTCCTGGATTCATTTCATATGAATATAGAGGAACCTTCCATCTATGAAAGTATCCGGCTGGCCAGAGAGCGGCTGTATCATTTTCATATTGCTGATTCCAACCGCTGGTATCCCGGTGCTGGCCATTTGGATTTCCCAAAGATTATTGATACACTGAAAGAGATTAATTACCAGGGATTCGTTTCGGCGGAAATCCTACCCCAGCCTGATCCTGATGTGGCTGCCGAGCAAACTGTCGCTTATATGCGAAATTTAATCTAAGCGGACTGGTTCAATCTCAAAATGCCGGGTAGAATTCCAGTAAGGATGATTGATAACCCGAATAATATGGGTCTTGTTCTTAATATGGAGGGGATCAACAAAACCTTCCCCGGTGTTCAGGCACTGGATAATGTCGATTTCCGGCTCAAAAAAGGCACGGTTCACATTTTACTGGGTGAAAATGGTGCTGGCAAATCAACCCTGGTCAAAATTTTGTCCGGCGCCCACCAGATGACAGGCGGCCGGATTTTTATTAATGATCAGCCGGTAACTATTCGTAATCCGCGCCATGCCCGTGAATTGGGAATTGGTATTATTTACCAGGAATTAAATCTGATCAAAAATCTTTCTGTAGCAGAAAATATTTTTCTGGGTCGCGAACCAATCAAAAAGCATATTCAAATCGATGACCAATTAATGAAAACCTGGTCGAATAAAATTTTGGCTGAACTGGGGGTGGATATCGACTCCGATTGTCCGGTCAAGGAGTTTGGAATTGCCAAGCAACAAATGGTGGAAGTGGCCAAAGCCTTATCGTTGCAGGCTAATATATTGATCATGGACGAGCCTACCTCAGCCCTGACAGAATCAGAAATCAAAGAATTATTTACAACAATTAACCACCTTAAAAAAAGTGGTGTTTCGATTATTTATATTTCACATCGAATGGATGAATTATTCGAAATCGGCGATGAGGTTACCGTCCTGCGTGATGGAAGGGGCGTTGGAACCAGGTTGATCGAGGGAACCAGCCGGGAAGAACTAATTCGGATGATGGTTAATCGAGAATTAAATGAAAGTTTCATTCGAGAACAACCAACCCTGGGT
>JABMPO010000171.1 GCA_013203015.1 Fidelibacterota bacterium | reverse complement strand
GATATTCATGAACACACTCTGGTGGATTTTTTAACACCCGCTAATGGTGATTCCCTAATACTTAATGGTACGGATGATGTCGTGATGAATTATCTGTGGGAAATTGACCCAACCTGGCCGGATCATCCCCTTGTTTCATGGGATATCAGTAATCTGAATATTGTAGCTTTTGTCCAAAATGATGCCACCATGGAAGTCCTTCAGGCCGAGGATTCGCGCGCCAGTGACCTACATTCTGATGTCACTATCAATACGGTTCTTGTACCGGTTAATTCAGAATCCATTGGACCTTTTGATATGGATTTCTCAATTGTTGATAACAGTGGAAATTGGACGGGCTTAAAACAATTACATTATTCTGTCAATAGTAATGAAGATTCGCTGGCATTGGTCAATACATCGGGAGACGACTGGCAGGCCAACTTACCAATAATTTCCGGAATTACCGGAACCAGTGAATTACTGTACTGGATATCAATCGATGATGCCAGTGGTGATCAATACCGATGGCCACCTGGAGCTCCGGCAAACTATCAGACAATGATTTTTGGTCCTGATACAACAGCACCTGAATTAACTGGTTTAGATCAAGAACTGGGAGTGCATTATCTAATTCCATTTGAGAAAGAGATAACGATTGCTGGAATCAGCGATGATCGTTTTAACCTGCAAGCACCGGACTTATTATGGAGAGTAGGTCAGGGCAGCGAACAATCTGTTACAATGGTTCTGATTGACTCGGTTTATGAAAATTGGAATTGGAAGTATAGCTGGAAAGGAAGTATCTCCGGGCAGACGACTGCATTGGATGACTCGGTTTATTATTGGGTTACCGCCAGCGATATGAGTCAAAGTCAAAATATTGGAACTTCGCAGATCAATTCATTTGGGGCCGGTCTTGTTGAGGTAATCGGAGACTGGGAAAGCCCGGATAATTATTCCGATATTACCTATTGGAACTCATTTGATCACGGTTATTTCCAGCCTTTTAATATCCCCGGATTGGCCATGTGGGAAAATATTATAACGGAACATATGACCGAAGATTATGGAAATGCCGATACATTAAATTACAACCGAGCATTAGATTTCACGGCAATAGATGCAGCCTGGTTGATGATACCTATGACCCACAATTTCCGTTCAGCGGACAATCATGGTTATCTCGAAATTTCAGTCAATGGAACCGATTGGGATATATTAGAAACCTATTCCAGTACCGCCACAACTTATCCGGCTGTTTTTCAATATGATCTGTCGACTTATGCCGGGTCGTCAACGTTATTTGTTCGCTTACGGGTAGAAAGGATTACCGGCAGTTTGGAGTGGATGATAGATGATATTGTATTGCACTCGGATCCCAACTTGCTTGAAACTGAAGCTGAATCAATTATGCCGGGCCAAATCAAGCTTTATCAGAATTATCCCAACCCGTTTAATCCAGTCACTTTGATCCAATATGTACTACCCCAAAGATCAGAAGTCCAAATCACCATCTATGATCTGCTGGGTCGGCAAGTAACGACCCTGGTCTCAGAAGCTCAAGATGCTGGGTATAAATCTGTAAAATGGAACGCAACTAACGATCTGGGGCAACCGGTTAGTGCCGGTGTCTATTTCTATCAGATTCGTTCTGGAGCATTCGTGCAAACCCGGAAGATGATATTGCTGAAATAATCAGTGCTATATTAAAGTATGATTGGAAAAGGGCAGTCAATTGGCTGTCCTTTTTTGTACCATAAACCACTGTTGGTACGCAAGTAGATAGCAGCGTGGATTTGAATTGAAAAACATATCGATCCTTGACAAACCAAATTCTTTACGCTACCTTCCAGCTTAGGATTTCAAAACAAAAGGGTTTATATGAGGATTGGTAAATATATACCGACAAGTTTACTGCTGTTATTTGTATTGATCGGGGAGATCAGCGGACAAGCGACTCTTTTGGTAGAATATCGGGTCGGAACTCTGCAACCGGAAATCAAGAATTTCGACAAAATCTATAGCAATGATGAATATTTACCGACCATTGTTGTGGGGTTGGGAACCGACGAAGGTTTTTTAATTTTGCGCTATAATTTGTATGAAGAAATGGGTAAATCATTGATTTCGGGAGTCAGCCTTGATGGTTACGCCAGTTGGCGGCAGGAATTTATCACCATCGGTGTGCGTACCTATGACAAAGGGCGCATATATGTTGAATTGGCATATGCCATGGGGAGGGTGGAGGAGACAATTTCTACTGAAACGCCGGACTATACGGCCCTCAACTTCTCCTGGGCTGATAAAGATATTCGGGGGGGAGCCGCCGCGCTGGGAATTAATATCCCACTGGTAATGGGGCTCCATTTCAGTAGTGAAATTGGCTACCTCTACTTGCCGGTGACCAATAAGGATGATAAAAAAATAAATACGGGAGGTCGGCAATTGAGTCTGGGGCTGACCTGGGTATTGTGATGCTGCAAGTGCTTAATAAATTATTACTCCGCAGCATGGTTTCAGTCATGCTGATATTTATTGCCTGTGAGGAACCCACCGACGATATTGACGACACCAGTGAACCGATTGCAATTTTCCTGGTAACCGAAGTCGATACAATACT
>JABMPO010000170.1 GCA_013203015.1 Fidelibacterota bacterium | reverse complement strand
TACCGCTTATTTTGTAGGGAACAGCGGCGGCCCATAATAAAAGCTGTGCCCAAAGACGCACAATAAAATGAATTGCACGACCGCGTCGATCAAATATTCCTACAATAAGAACCAGCGTACTACAAACTGCAGTCCAAACAACAATATTGATTATCAGCCAGGCTAACCGCATCTATTTAATCTCGCGGATTCCCATATATTCATGTAAGACCGGAGGTAATATGATAGTTCCATCCTCAGTCTGGTAGGTTTCCAGCAGAGCAACCAGCAAGCGCGGCGTGGCCACACCAGAACCATTAAGGGTATGAACAAAATCCACCTTGCGATCAGCGGTACGGCGGTAACGGATATTGCCCCGCCGCGCCTGAAAGTCTTCAAAATTACTGCAACTGGAAACCTCCAGCCATTTCTGCTCACCGGGCGCCCATAATTCCAGATCATAGCATTTTGCAGCCGAAAAACTCAAATCGCCACTGCATAATTCAACGACCCGGTAATGGAGACCTAGCTTCTGCAAAATCGATTCAGCTTGAGCGGTGAGACTTTCCAATTCCTGATAGGAATCTTCGGGCCGGACGAATTTCACCAGTTCCACTTTATTGAATTGATGCAATCGTAATAATCCTCTGGTATCTTTGCCATACGATCCGGCTTCCCGACGGAAACAAGCCGAATAGGCCACATAATATTTTGGTAGATCGGTTTCCGACAATATTTCGTCTCGGTGAATGTTAGTCACCGGTACTTCAGCCGTTGGTATCAGGAACAAATCGTCGACGTCGGTGTGATACATATCCTCGGCAAATTTTGGTAACTGGCCGGTTGTCCGGCTGGAATCGCGACGAGTCATGAAGGGTGGAAATATTTCCAGAAAACCATAATTTTCTACATGCTGATCCAACATAAAATTGATCAGCACCCGTTCCAGTTTTGCCCCCAGACCGGTATACAAGGGGAAACCACTGCCGGAAATTTTAGCTCCCCGATTAAAATCAAATAATTCCAAATCGGTTCCCAGTTGCAAATGATTCAATGGTTTAAAATCGAATTCCGGTTCCTGGCCCCACTCCCGCACAATAACATTATCAGTAGCATCCTGGCCCCGTGGAACTGATTTATGGGGCAGATTGGGAATATATTCCATTTTGTTATTGATCTCGGTCAGAATATCACCGGTTTCAAGCTCAGTGCTTTTAATTTTATCCGACAATTCACGCATGGCCTTGATCGCGACACTGGCATCTTCGCCAGCCCGTTTTTGCCGGGCAATCTGCTCTGAAGTCTGATTGCGCTCGGCCCGCATGGCATTCAACTCAGTTACCTGATTACGGTATTTTTCATCAAGCTTAATAATCTCGTCAATATTGACGGTTTCGCCTTTAGCCAGTATGCCGGCAGCTATTAGATCAGGATCAGTTCTGAATTTTGTAATTGATAACACTTGGAATTCCCTAAAATTTTATTACGGAAAGTAGGGTCGTAAATTTAGATTTACAACCAGTGAAAACGACAATTCTAATAAAAATTAATTATATTGTTCAGCGGCCTTTGCCCGAGATAACCACCCAGATTGTATTAAAAATTATTATCAGATCCAACGTGAAACTCAAACTCTCTATATAAAAGAAATCATATTTCAATTTCAGGCGCACATCCTCGATCTCAGTGTCATAGGGATGCTTGATCTGAGACCAGCCGGAAACACCCGGCCGGACCTTATGGCGACGATAATAAAAAGGATATACTTGTAATAATTGATCCACAAAATATGGTCGCTCGGGACGCGGGCCGACCACGCTCATTTCCCCCTTAAGCACATTCAACAATTGGGGGATTTCGTCCAATCGGAAGCGGCGTAACCATTTACCAACACGGGTGATGCGATTGTCTTCTTCTTTAGCCCAGACCGGTCCGGTAGATGCCTCGGCATTAATAACCATTGATCGAAATTTGTAAATTGTAAAATCTTTATTATTATGCCCTACCCTGACTTGCTTGTATAGAACGGGTCCCCGGGAATCCAATTTGATAATAATTGCCAGAATGGCACAGATGGGAATCAAGACCACCATACCAACAATGGTTATCAGAATATCAAAGACCCGTTTGAAAACCCGGTAATATAAGGTATGGAGATTGAGGTTGATGTCAAGTAATGGCAAGCCATATAATTGTTGTGTCCGGGCCAGCCCACTGATGACTTCATACAAATCTGGTACAATCTTTATTGAAACCGGCGTGCCATTGATCTGATTGATTACCGACATTACCCGGATATGTTCTGGTTTTTCCAATGCTAGAACAACATCATTAACCTGGTTATCGTAAATAATTTTTTTAATATTGGTTTCCTGACCGAGCACATTAATGGAACCAGGAAGGTCTCCATCAGGATCATCGTCAGCTTTTATAAAACCGATCACATCGAAGCCCTGCTGATCATGTTCAAGAATTTCCTGTTCAGCCCGGATACCCCGCTGGTTAAGCCCTATAATAACGGTCCGGCGACGGCCGATTCCAATCCTCAGTAAATATTTCTGAAATGTGCGGAAACCCAATCGTAATGGAATTGCGAGGATAATAAAAACCAGCCAGTATTTGAACAACGCGCCGGCGCGGATCGCATATTCCAATGGCAGGAGTGCATCAATAAATACCAATAACACAATTGCGGAAAAACTGGTTCGTAATAAGCGCTGTACTTCATTAAACCGGGAAGTAGTAGGTTCGCCTGGATAAAGTCCACTAAAGAAAAAAACCAGTCCCCAGAACACCTGGATGCCCAAAACCAACAGTAATTCTTCCGATAAAGCCGGTAAAAGAGTGCTGACCTCTACCCGCAGGCAGGAATTATAAGCCAGACTATTGGCGATACCGTCAAGGAAAAATACAAACCAGGCCGCCACCCACAGGGGCATATTGGTCTTGATTTTATGAGCAGCGAGATTTGTCATGCTGAAGTGTAAAACTTATCCGAATCCGATGTGATGTTGCACATCACATGCATATAAACAAAATGCGTTTCCCAGATCAACCATACTATGTCCCCTTATTTGGTTATTGATTACTGGTAGCGCTTTTTTTTAATGAAATCTCCTAAAAGTTAGGTAAATTTACTGCACTTATTCATATAAGGCAAGTTGTTAGGATCAGATTAAAGTTATCACTAAACTATCCGGCGATTAGGTATGACTTGTTTCTAAAAAAATGGGCAATCAATTACCTGATTTGTCTGATAACCGGGATTAAACTAGTTATAAGATTTAGTTTTACTGAATTTATTCACTAAATACTATTTGTAAATATTTCTGTAAATTTATATTGATGTTTAAGATATCAATAATAT
>JABMPO010000169.1 GCA_013203015.1 Fidelibacterota bacterium | reverse complement strand
TGGATATTGAGGTAAACCCCAATACGGTCATGCGGACCTATACTCACCTGCAGGACCGGGAAATCATTTTCAACCGTCGTGGGATTGGCTATTTTGTAGCAGCCGAAGGTCTATCGAAAACCAAACAAATGAAACAGGCTGAATTTATCAGTTCTGATCTGCCCAGGCTATTCAGAACGTTGGATGTATTGGCAATATCGATTGATGATATAAAAAAAATGTATGACAAATATCAGTCGAATGCAAAATGAGGAAGATGATGAAAAAATCAAATCAATTGTTGGGTGCTGTTATTATGGTGCCATTTATTATAATTTTGGTAATTGTGATTTACTTTCGTGTTTTAATTAGCGGCAATTTTGTGGAATCTGATCAGGATTATTTAGATTACTCCAAAGAAACAATAACTGAGAAATTAGATTTTCAGGGTTTCACGGAAATAGACTTACGCGGTGCCTGGAAAGCGGAAATTATTAACGGTGCTAGTTTCAATGTCGAGATTGTAGGCCCTGAAGATCGTGTAAAACGAGTACGTGCGCATATCGTGGGTAATAGTCTCTATCTGAGTGAGAGTAAATTCAGGCGCGGCAATGGATCAAAGCTTGATTTGAAAATTACTTTACCAATGCTTGAAGAAATTTCTCTGGTGGGTAATTCCAGGGTTTACCTTAGTAATCTCTCAGAAAATGATTTCAGGATAAGTGTAAAAGGCTCGGGTCGGGTAGTTGGACAAAATTGCACCTTTGTTGATTTGGACTTGAGTTGCACGGGATCAGCTGATGTTGATTTAACCGAAAGTGTAGTCACAAATGCCAAGGTTTATCTAGCAGGAGCAGTAACCGTTGAACTAACAATGAGCGGTGGTTATCTTGGCGGTAACGCAATTGGAGCAGCTAGAGTAATCTATTATGGTGACGTGAGCCAACAAGATATTCGGACGTCAGGTGGTTCGACAGTGAAAAAACATTAAGGCTAATTATGGATGATCCGATTAGCCTTAATCAGATTTTCCATTTACTTGTTTATTTGTTATCCCGGGAAATGTAGATTGTAAACACGGTTTTAAATATTTAATCGTTATAAGGAAACGCACAATGCGAAATAAAAAAATCACTATTTCAGTAATACTTTTCATGACGATTGTTTCGGCTCAGATGGAACCTGCGACTTATTTGGGGCAATTGTCATTTGATTATATTGGCACAATAAACGGAAATTTTATTGGAGCGACTTACGCTCCACCGGACACACTTACCATTCCAACCAGTTTTGCCGGTAGTATTCTTATGTCAAATAATGACACAACGCATATTTTGATTCCAGCCTTTCAGCAGGTCACGGATTCTACTTATGACGTATTTTTAATTTATCTCAGGGATGACAGTGGTGGCGTCGAACCGCAAACATGGACCTTGACCATACCCGGCGAAATAGCTGATTTGCAGGCTTTAGCAGCCTTTATGCCAGGAATCGATTCTGCTTTTGTAACCGGTCTCTTAGATGTGGTTGCCGACACGACCGGCGGTATTTCGACTCTGGATTCATTGCTCGGACAACTGATTAATGAAATAGCGATCTATAGTTATTTTGGTGTTAGTGGCTCAATTACTTTGGGCACCATTTCGCCAGATACATTGGGTGGCGCTTTCAATGGAACCTTTATGCAGGCTGGATTCCCACCACCAACGATTAATATAACCAATGGGGTATTAGGTTTTAGCGGAATTGACTTACCAACGGTTGCTATTACTCCCGAGCGTCTGATACCGATTTCAATTAATCTATTACCGGCCTATCCCAATCCGTTTAATGCCACTGTGCGGTTGGGCTACACTATGGATCAACCCGGGCATGTCCAATTGGCGGTTATGGATTTAAGGGGACGCCACGTGACAACGTTGGTTAATGATTATCGCCAGGCCGGCGAGCATGCCCTGACTTGGACTGCAAATCATCAGGCTACCGGAATCTACCTGATTTGCCTCGAAACGAATGGCGTAATGCTGCACCGAAAAATTGTACTATTAAAATAACTTTATTAAACTACTGGTAAAGCTGCGGTAGAAAAAGTATTTTTAGATTCGATTCAATTTTGTTTGATAAATCGGATTAAAAATCAAATATTAGCTCTTTAATTAGATCTTAACAGCACGGTAAATTCGATCCCGATACTGATGGATGTTATCGGGCCAAAATACAGGTTGTTCAGTCTCGCAGAGATCCTTTGCGGATTTTATTCCCCACCACTCAGCTGTAATGGAATTTATCAATAGTGATTAATTCTCCACCCGCTATTTTAATGCTTGAGGATGGCCGGTCTTTTGCCGGGTTTTCCTTTGGCGCTACCGGTGAAACTACTGGCGAAGTTTGTTTTAATACCGGATTCTGCGGTTACCAGGAAATATTAACCGACCCCTCTTATCATCGTCAAATTGTCACTCTCACTTCCCCTCATATTGGTAACTACGGAATAAATTTAGAGGATGTCGAATCCGACGGCATTCAAGTGGCGGGAATGATAATCCGTGAAGAAACCAAACTTCCTTCAAATTGGCGTTCGACTACTTCCATTGGCGATTACCTGCGTTCGGAAAATATTGTTGGTATCCAGGGGTTGGATACCCGCGCCCTGACCCGGTATATTCGTGATCGAGGAGCGATGAATGGTATTATCTCGACTGTTGAATCGGATCCGATGGCACTGAATAAAAAGCTGAAATTAATTCCTGCCATGATCGGGCAGGATCTGGCTCAAGCCGTCACTTGTCGTGCAGCATATCAGTGGACTGAAACGGCTGTTAAACAGAAGCAGCAATTCAGGGTTGTTGCCCTGGATTTTGGCATAAAAAGAAATATTTTACGGTTGTTGGCAGAACGGGGCTGTGAAATCGAAATTGTTCCGGCTCAAACATCAGCTCAGGATATACTGGCCCGGAATTCTGATGGAGTGCTTTTATCTAATGGTCCTGGCGATCCTGCTGCGGTCGATTATGCCGTGCAAACAGTTGGCAGATTATTAGGAAAAGTACCTTTATTTGGTATCTGTCTCGGACACCAGATTTTAGCAATGGCTATGGGTGGTAAGACTTATAAACTGAAGTTTGGTCACCGGGGTAGTAACCATCCGGTAAAAGATTTGCGTACCGGACGAGTGGAAATTACCAGCCAGAATCACGGCTTTACCGTTGCCAGAGATTCGCTACCGGAGACAGTTGAAATCACCCATTTGAATTTGAATGACGGGACAGTCGAAGGAATCGTCGCCCGGGATATTCCGGCATTTTCGGTCCAATACCACCCCGAGGCAGGACCGGGACCCCATGACTCCCACTACCTGTTCGACCGGTTTATCGATTCAATGCAAAAATTTCGGAACGGGAAATAATCCGATGCCGAAACGCACTGACCTGGAAACCATTCTGATTATTGGCGCCGGTCCGATCGTGATCGGTCAAGGTTGTGAGTTTGATTATTCCGGCACCCAGGCCGTACGTGCCCTGAAAGAAGAGGGTTACCGCGTAATCCTGATAAACTCCAACCCGGCAACAATAATGACTGACCCGGATTTAGCTGACCGGACCTATATTGAGCCGGTTACTGTAGAGTATTGCGAAGCCATAATTATCCAGGAACGTCCGGATGCCATCCTGCCAACTATGGGTGGGCAAGTAGCTCTCAACCTGGCCCGGGAACTTGAACGTGGCGGTGTGTTGGAGCGTTACGGAGTGGAATTGATCGGTGCCAATAGTACCGCAATTGATCGCGGTGAAGATCGTGATCAATTTAAGCAAATTATGGATGATGCCGGTATACCCATGGCGGATGGGGGGTTGATCAAATCAACGATTGAGGCCGAGCAATTGTTGGAGCAAATCAATTTTCCAGTCATTCTGCGACCTTCATTTACCCTTGGGGGCTCCGGGGGCGGCATTGCCTATAACCATGAAGAATATGGTGAACTGGTTAGAATAGCCATTGACGCCAGCCCGGTGGGCGAGGTCCTTATCGAAGAATCTCTGTTGGGCTGGAAGGAATATGAACTGGAAGTGATCCGCGATAAAGCTGATAATGCTATCGTGGTTTGTTCAATCGAAAACATTGATCCCATGGGTGTTCATACTGGTGATTCGGTTACGGTGGCGCCGGCCATGACGCTCTCAGATCGTGAATATCAGCTGATGCGCGATTGGGCTCTGACGTGCCTGCGGGTTGTAGGCGTAGAAACCGGTGGCTCCAATGTGCAATTTGCGGTCAACCCGGAAACCGGCCGGATGGTAATAGTGGAGATGAATCCCCGGGTTAGCCGGAGTTCGGCTTTGGCATCCAAAGCAACTGGATTTCCCATTGCAAAAATTGCTGCTAAGCTGGCAGTCGGCTATACCCTGGATGAATTACCAAACGATATTACCGGGGAAACGCTGGCCGCATTCGAACCAGCTATCGATTATGTTGTTACAAAAATACCCCGTTTTGATTTTGAAAAATTCCCTTCATCCTCCGGTGTGCTGGGGGTGCAGATGCAATCCATTGGCGAAGTTATGGCGATTGG
>JABMPO010000168.1 GCA_013203015.1 Fidelibacterota bacterium | reverse complement strand
GCTGATCAATCATGAATAATAGCTCGCACAACCCTAGTTGCCGAACCAAGATTCCGATGGATCACATTTGTTGCGGAAATGCTTGTTTTCAAGAAATATTTACGATCTGACAATAATCGGTGAAATATCCTGTAAGTGGTTTCACTGTCTTCGATTGAAAATCCGCCATTACTTGCTATCAACTGTTCAGCTTCGGACGAGTTATTGTATTTTGGACCAAACAAAACCGGCAGTCGAGCGATAGCAGGCTCCATTACATTATGTACGCCGGTTGAAAAACCACCACCGACATATGCTAACTGTCCGGACCAGTAGAGGGTTGCCAGCGTGCCGACGATATCAACGACAATCACACGTGAACCATTACTGATATTACCATCGCAGCTAACGTAGGTAGATGTGGATAATCCGCGTGATTCAAAGGCTTCGACGGAATGGGAAATATATTTACCACTTGGTTCATGAGGAACCCAGAGCACGGATAGATTTTCAAATTCCCTCAGTAATTTAATGATTGGTTCAAAAATTATATTTTCATCTTCCGGCCACACACTCCCTATTATCAGTCTTTGCTCGCGCGTCAGAACCGATTCGGTCCTGACTTTTGAAAACTGATCGGCATATTCTTTCACTTGATCGTAGCGGGGATTCCCTAACACACGTACGCGAGGAGGTTTCTGATCAACCAGTATTTTCTGTAAACACGAGTGATCTTCTTCAGTTATTGTATAGATTGAAGAAAATTGAGTGTAAACATTCTGGTAGAAACTTCGGATTACCGGATACAATTTTCTGGTCCCGATTGCGAATCGGGCTGAGAAAATGGTTGTATGAATTCCATGCCGTTTCGCTTGCCAGATTAGGTTTGGCCAGACATCGTAAGCAGCAAAAATAATCTTTTTAGGTTTTACAATTGACAAGGCCTGGTTTATTATCCAGGGAAAGTCTATTGGTAGATATATTTTACAATCAATATTTTGGTCATTGACATTTCCATATCCGGATGGGGAGAAAAAACTTACCACCATGGTACTGGAAGGCAAAATTTCTCTCAAACCCTTGATAACCGGACGAATCTGTTCGTATTCACCATGGGAAGCCGCATGAAACCAATAAACCGGTATATCACTGGTTCGATCATTAAAGAATTCGCGTAAGATCCGTAACGATTTATAGCGGCCTATAACACCCCGACGAATTTTTTTATTAAATATGGCAACAATATGAAGCAGGGTGACCATCAATGGGAGAATCAATACGTTATATATGATTTTCCAAACAATCATATCAGGTGGCTAATACCTCATTGACATTTTTTAAAACCATTTGATGATCGATCCGCGTAATACAATACTGTTCTTTTTGGGTGCAGGTCCGATTGCCTTTCTGTGAACAGGGACGACAGTGGAGATTCTTCACTTCAACTGTTGCCGATCCTGATAGATTATGGCCCGCTCCGGTCTCCCGGGCAGTGGGTCCCAGGATCATTACCGACCTGATACCAACAGCTTCAGCAATATGACTCAAACCGGTATCGCTGCCAATTGTTAATATGGCTGAAGAAATAATGGCCATTGATTCCCTAATTGAAGTAGCTCCCCGCATGTTTGTTACCGATTTACAATATCCAGTGATGTGATCACAAATTTCGTCTTTGGAAGTTCCTAATATAATCACATCCATGGACAAAGTATCAATGATTTCCCGGGCCAATTTTCCATAGCTTTCTGCCAACCACTGCTTCTGCGGCCAGGCTGCCCCCGGAATGAAACAAAGATAGCGGCCTTTCACTCCTCGCTTTAACAGAGACTCCCGTGCTGAATTTCTCTCGACCTCTGACACAAATAGCTTTGTTGGATATTTGTTTGTTCCTGCAACGACAGGATCAATTATTTGATTCAATGACCGGATTATTCCAAAATCTTTGGGAAATGTATTTTTATGGAAATAAAATAATAATATTCGCTTTAAATACGGTTTTTTAAGAACCAGACTTGAAATTGATCCCATAGCCGAGCGGATTATTTTTGCTCGTAGAGTATTATGAAGATCCACGATCAGATCATAACCGGTGCTGCGCAATCGGCGGGTGATTCTTTTAAGCCGAAAAAAGGATGTTGAACGATCAAGCTGGATTACACGGTCGATAGCCGGGTGACCCTCGAGTAGCGGCGCAAATTCAGAAAGAGTAAAATAATCGATCCGTGCAGCCGGATAAGCTGCTCGTAAACGTTGTAATGGTGACGTGGTTAAAACGATATCACCGATTGAACTGAATCTGATAACCAGGATTGACCTGGGGTTTAACACGTTAATTTGACCGCTGACTATTGAATAGTACTAGATTAGTTAATGATTCTTTGTAAACTGAATCCGGAAACGGATCAATTGCTTTCAGAGCCTGGGCAGAGTAATCATCAATCTTCTGGAATGCATATTCAAAACCACCCGCGTTCCGAATTATTTCGGCAATTTCATCCAGGTCCTCAGAAGTTTTCTTACGCTGGCGCATCAATCGGTCAATCTGTTTACGCTCTGGTTTAGGCAATATACTATAAGAATGTATCAAAGGCAGGGTAACTAAATTTCGCTTTATATCCGCGCCT
>JABMPO010000167.1 GCA_013203015.1 Fidelibacterota bacterium | reverse complement strand
TGAACCGTTACCGTCTATATCCATATACCTTTCGGGTCCGAATGAGTCCCACACCGAGTTTCCATTGACATCGACTAATTCTTCACGTGCAGACCATTCGCCATCTCCATCAGCGTCGGTAAAAGCTTCACCGATATCCCAGGCACCATTCCCATCAGCGTCGATAAAAGCTTCTGCGTCATTCCAGATTCCATTGCCATTTACATCATCAAACCATTCTTCAGATGATTCATTCCAATTTCCATCCAGGTTCAAATCCTCAAAAGGTTCTGCATAATGACCAAACCATACCCATTCGGTTCCGGGTTCGATCGCCGAGAAATCGGCATCAAAGGCAGGATTAATGATTACTGTTTTTGCCTTCATTTCATGATTATCCAGATCCAGATAGCGAGGATTGCCTTCCCAAAATTCATTAGTGAACTGGGACATTTTCACCGTGGCAAACATATCTTCATTAAATGTATAATTCAGGGTTGCATACAATAAATCACTGTTGGTCCATTCCCTTTCATCATTTTTCCATACCTGCAGATAATCATAACTGAAATCTCGTTCTTCGCGTCTAAGAAAGTTGCCTCCGAAGGTGAGTTTTAATTTGCTAAGTGGACGTAACACCAATTTTGCCGTTAAGCGTTTGTCCTTGCGGAAAGTACCACTCACCAACAAGGCACCTTTTTTCATTTCATCTACTGTTCCATCCCAATCAATATCTGACAACGCGTATTGGTCACCTTCATCATAAATACCATTATTATTGGCATCAACTTTAAGCACATCTCTGGGAAGATAATTTTCCTTTAGATAGGTATCGGTATTATACATATCACCACTGATAAAAAAGGACCCGATTGATGACAGACCCGGAAAAATCGGACCACCTAGAGTAGCTTCTAATCGATTAGTATTCCAATCGTTTGAGGGTGCCATTGATCCGAGTTTATCGGTGGCTCCCCGGATATTCCATTCATAATCCGGAGTTCCTTCCCTGGTAACTATATTCACCACGCCACTCATTGCCTCACCATATTCGGCATTAAATGATCCGGTAATAACTGATAATTCTGAGATACCACCGCGTGCTACATCAGCACCCATACCTCCAAAAATGGCATCTTCTACAAAAAAACCATCAACCATGTAGGCAATTTCACCACTTCTGCCCCCGCGAATATGGACACCATCGGTACCGGCGCCGGAATTTTCATTCTCAATAACACCGGCCATATTAGTTAAAATTTCCGTATATGAATTAACCGGCATGTTGGCAATTTCTTCTTCGATGACGGTCATAGTTGTGGCAGTTTGATTGGGATCAATAATCGGTCTTTTGGCTTCAACAATTACTTCCTCACCTTGAACAGCGGAAATTTCCATCTGGACAGGCAATTTTGTGGACCGATCGGAATAAATTACTACATCGGTAATAGTAATAATTTTATAACCAATGTAGGATACCTTAATATTGTAGGTGGCAGCGTGAATGTTCAAAATGCTGAAATCCCCATTGGTGTCAGTGGCATCCCCTAAAACCGTACCCTCCACTGAAACATTAACACCAATTAAACGCTCTCCGGATGCCAGATCGGTTATGGTGCCGACTAATCTTCCGGTCTCACCGGCAAATCCTAATGATAGAAAAATAACAAACGTAGTTAACTTGCGAAGAATCATGGTCTCTCTCTCTACTTTATCTTTGAGATGAAAATATTACAATAATATATTTAATACAAGGATAAAAGAACCAAGTATTATATAAAATATCATTTTGAGTGAAATGTATATTATATTTCAAGATCGCTTCTTTGGAATTATGTGATACTATTTCAGCAACAATAATTTTTTTGTCTGTACCTGATCTCCAAAACTGATCTGGTAGAAGTACATTCCGCTTGAGATGCCGGTTGCGTACCATTTCACCGATTTGAAACCAGCATCCTGTGTCTCCGATTTCAGCGTTGCCACTTCTCCCCCTAACAGGTCGTAGATTGTGAGTTGGACATTTGATCGGTGGGGTAGTTCATATCGGATGGTCGTAACTGGGTTAAATGGATTGGGGTAGTTCTGATAGATATGATCCTCTTGGTGAAGGATGATTCCAGTCAAACATGTGCAGATAATGTAGCGGGTAATTCTGTTCCGCGAGTACGGTGTTCCAGGCCCAGCCAACAGGTGAAATTTCAAAACCAACATCGTCTGAATAAAGCAGGGTATTATTATAAATATGGGCTTGCATGCCAGCATAAGTATCGGTCCAGCCAGGTACCCAGGTCATGCCATCTTCAAATGCCCATGGCCAACAAAAAACCATTTTAGTAGTTGGGCAATTATTGATCCTTATTTTGCGTCGTCCATATCCGAATAGATGTCACCAACTAAATTATTAAATCTGCATCCTTCTTCAAATGGCAAATCGGTTAGAAATGTCGACCCCCGTTACTTACAAGTAAACCGCAGTGTAGCTAGATCAAGATCATTGGCTCTGCCTGGCCCACCAGGTGGCACTGGCTGAAGCAGTAGGCCAACCTTCTTTCCTGATTTTGACACCGTATGTACCTTCTGCCATACCGGAATCAAGGAAAATTCCTTCCAGAGTACCGGTAATGGTGAAACCATCCCACTCCTTACTCAAGCTGGCGTTGATGGCACCATCTTCTTCTACCTGTCCGAATATAATAATATCCTGCACGACCAACTCTCCTCCCAGCATGGTAAAATCGACCATCATGGTTCCATCAATCACATAGGTGCCCAATAATTCATAGATGTCAAAACCAAACGGGCGGGTCAGGGTTTCCCCTACCCAGTAACCGGTTATCCCGGCCTGATCCAATTGGTAAAAAACGATTAACTTGGATTTGGTAGTACTCAACCCATTTGCATTGTTGATCGCCACTACCAGGATATCATTTTCACCGGTTACCAGCGATACTACCGTGCTGAATTCACCATTTTCGTTATAATCTATTGTATCACCTGCTACAGTCAAGGTTACGTCCAGTCCGGCGGTGACCCGACCGGAAACGGTTGTACTGTCCTGGAAAACGAGTTGCACCGGTGGCGGATCAAGAATCAGTTCTGGCGGCAATTGTGGTGAACTAATTACCACTACCAAGGTATCGCTGAACACTTCACCGATCACGGCCCAGATTTCGGTCGTTCCGGCGGCTCGGCCAGTGATTTTTCCGGCCGCTACAGTGGCTACAGTCTGGTTGGCTGAATACCAGTCCGGCCGGCTGGTATCGATGGATTCCGTGATAGTATCAGTGACTAAGTAAGTATAACTGGCTTCGGCCAAAACGCCGGTATTGATCACGGTATTTTCGGAGGTTTCAGCAAAAATCCCCTGGACGGCCAAAGTGTAGGTATTGTTAACCAATAACAGTATTGTATCGACTTCGGTTACCAGGAAAATTGCAATCGGTTCACTGGTGTCGTCAATATCGTCGGTGGGTTC
>JABMPO010000166.1 GCA_013203015.1 Fidelibacterota bacterium | reverse complement strand
CTGGGTCCCAGTATTATGGGATTTACTCTGTCATTATCAGGATTTACGGTTGCTCATGAACAGCCGGATAGCGTCAGTAACGGAATCCGGCTGGTCTTTTGCTTGATCACAGCAATTTTTTTCCTGCTCAGTCTAATCCCATTCCGGCGCTATGATTTAACCGAAAGTCGATTCTCTGAGATTAAGTCCAGCATCAGATCAGCCGCAGAGTTGCAGAAACCACCAAGCTAAACTAATTTAACGACCGATACTCAACATATTAAATTTCAAATAACTAATAGCCCCTCACTTCCTCAACTCCAATGTCTCACCATTCCTCGTTACACCGTTCTGCGGTGTAACGCTTAGATTAGATTTGTCAGATTGACTATTTTACGATTATCAGTTTTTTTGTCGAAACAAACCGGTTGGTTTTCAGGCGGTATAAATAGATGCCGCTGGCCAGACCATCCGCCAGGAAAGATTTTGTGTAGTAACCCGCTTCCAGATAATCGTCAATCAATACCGCAACCCGGTGCCCGGTAAGATCAAAAACGGATAGATTAACCTGGGTGGCGACCGGTAGGGCGAAAGGAATGGTTGAGCGGGGGTTAAAAGGATTCGGGTAATTTTGATGGAGGGTAAATTCATGCGGTTGCTGGTGGTTGTCAGGATTGGTGCCAACCATGGTTGAATCACTGTTTACCGTACCAGGGGTACCACCGGTGATCCAACTGGTCTGCCAACTGGTGGCCAGAGTGTTGTCCAGTGTTGGTGCGATTAATTCCAGCGATGGACCGGCACCATCCGGTTCAGGCGGCCAGGGACTAACGTCATCGAATACCAGGCTGTTGACCAACGGACCATTGGGATCATAGAGACTGATCAGATCACCATTATCATTCAGGGTGATTGAACCACTACCGTCGTAATCCGGGACGAACGGGAGCGGTGGTGTACCTGTTGAAAGAGCAATTGTGAAATATTCCCCTGGGGCGATGCTTGCACCGGCTGGCAGGATCAGCAAAACGGTCGCCGAAGAGCCAGTCTTCAGATAATAGCCTGCCAGATCCAGGGCCACGGATTCACCATTGTACAGTTCAATCCACTCATTGTCGGCAACTTCCGGTGAATTGTACATGATTTCATTGATAAACAGACTGGGCGGATCGAAAACTGTGTAGCCAAAAACCGGGGAAGTGGTTGTATCAGTCAGATCCTGAGCTTCGATAAAATAATAGACTGAGAATCCAGCCGATTCCGCAGGGATCGATGATGCGGTTTGGAAACGATCAAGACCGCCAACAGGAATCATAGTGATAGAATTTGGGAAAGAAATACTGTCGTTACCCCAGTAGCAGGTAGCGGAAATAATACTGATATCGTCGGTTATTGTTGCTGAAACCCAGACATCGTCATCCGAGGAAGGATATGCTGGAGCATGGCTAACTGCTGTAATTGCAGGCGGGTTATTCGTCTGGCTGCCATCGGTACCACCGGAGATACAATACAGATAACCATTACGTAAGCCGTAGACAATCTCTGAACTGCCATTTCCATCCAGATCATCAATGGCGATCACTTGTTCTACCGGGCTGCCGGGAGTATAGTCATAAACCGATTGGCCATCGCTGCCGGAGGCGACCAGAATTCTATGATTACCGCTGGAGCCATCATAGGTTCCTATCAAAACATCGTTAATTCCGTCGGCATCGATATCGGTGATTGGGGCTGAATCAAGGGTATAGCCGCCGGGCGAAATCGACCAGAGGAAAGAACCATCATCAGTATCGATGACGGGATAGGTGTAATTGCCCAGTAACGATGGTAGAATATATTCTCCGTTGCTGGTGGTCAGCTTATCGAGATGTGTTATCAGTCCTGAGCCCAGGGAAACTGACCATAAAAAAGTATTGGTTGTCGAGTGAGCTACAAAATCACCCTGAAAATCGCCGTAGCAGAAATCTTCCAGTCCATCGCCATTGCCGTCGGCAATGGTCGTCAGTGCCATCACAGCCGATGAGCCTGAATTCCAGGAGTAGAGCGTATTGCCATTGGCTCCATTCAATAAATACACGTAAGCGGAACTGGAATTGACCGATTCGCCACAAACAACTTCTGGAATCCCATCGCCGGTAGCATCCTCGATACTGATCACCGAGGCAATCGCCACACCGAATAAATGCTGCCAGATCAGGTTGCCATTGGTTCCATCAAACAACCAGACCCGCTTGGGACCCGTTCCATAACTATCATCTCCCGCGCAGGCCAGGATGTCTGGTACACCATCGGCGTTGAAATCATATTTCCCATCGATTTCATAGATCCAGCCTCCGTCACCGATAGTATGGGAGTCAAAATACCAGATGATACTGCCATCACTGCCATCTACTGCGAAAATCGAACGGCTGCCCCAGGCCGTGCCAACCACAACATCGGCCAGGTCATCGCCATTGAGATCACCGGTTACTTTTAGACCCGGTTCCTGGTAGATCGAACCAGTCCAATAGGTCCCGAGCTGGCTGTTGAAAGTCCAGAGTATATCGGCTTCCCCGGAACTGTTGCCATTGACACAATGCACTTGATATTCATTATCGGCTACCAGCAGTTCTCGGATACCGTCACCGGTAATATCGACGAAATTCCGGAATGCGATAACTTTTTCATTTTCCTGATTGCTGTTGAGATACCATAATTCAGTCCCCATTGTCGGGTCGTTCAGGATTCCTTCCCCAGCCACGGTTACCGCGAGATTGGGTTCATCCGGATCATCAGAAACGATAGTCATCGTACCCAGATACTGGCCGGTAGTAGGCGGAGAGAACCAGTAGCGCAGACTCAAGGTATCCCTGGTTGCCAGGTAGGTTGGTAAAGCTTGCCCCGGATCAAGATAAAAAGCGGCGTTATCAAAATTGATGTCGCTGATTGTGAGACCGGTCGCGCCCTGATTACTGATCAGAATCCTTTTGGCCGTGTGGGCGCCAATCCGGATATTATAGAAATCCATCTGGGTATATTCTACCTCAATATCTTTGACTTGCGTCAGGCCGTAGCCAGTTAACTCAACCTGGATCTGGGGATCAATGGGATCGTTACTGTCGATTGTCAGCATCCCGAAAGCCGGACCGTTGAACAGGGGTGTGAACAGGAGGGAAGCGTTTATGGAACCGGATGGGGTGATCGTTTGCGGCACCGTAAAAGTTGACGAAAAGCGGTTATTGGTGAAATTGATCCCGCTGATAGTCAGATCACCGGTACCCCCATTGGTGATGGTCAGATTCATACTGCCCGAACTACCCAGATTGACATTTTCAAAATCATGTTGATCGAAACTCAGTTCGATCACCGGTGTTCCGGTCCCACCCAGATCCACTTTATAGAGGGTGCTGGGGGATGAAAGAGCCCCATCTACATACCACAGGTATTGTCCGTCGTAAACGATTCCTGCAGGACGATCGTTTTCAGCCAGGTGACTCTCAATAATCGCTCCAGATGACGTATCAACTTTAAACAATGTATTATCATAATAATCCGCCACCCACAGATCGCCATTTTCCAGGCACAAGTCCCAGGGTTGAGCTGCCGGGGCAAGTAAGGTGTCAAGAATAACGCCGGTGGAATTGACTTTATATATATACTCCGGGTTGCCCGAGAGATAATAAGTTGCGACCCAGAAATCGCCATTATCGGAAGCAATACCGGACATATAGTGATCAGGCAGGTTGAATTGCGAAAGAATAGTGCCGTTTAAGTCCAATTGAACTGCGGTGGCTGGGACCGAAGATGAGGTTACATGATCGGTGATCCAGAGGTGATTACCGTCCCAGGTCATACCGTAGGAATCATTGATGGAAGTGTTGGAAAACAGCAGTGTGTTGGTTCCATCGGCGGGATTTATGCGATGTACTTCATCGCCATTGCTGCCATAGATCCCGCTGTATAAATATGTCCCGTCATAGGCCAACCCGGAAGCCTTACCAGGGATAGTGTAGGTTGCCAGGATAGTCCATTGTTGACCGATCAGCAGCATTGGCAGGACCAGTATTATAAGAATGCACAATTTTTTTCTGTTCATAATCCCCTCTGGATTTATTCCAAATTTATCCGCCTTCGTCCCGATGTATCGGGACTTCGGCGCGATGGTATTCTAAGGTAGTGGTGGATAACCGCGGCGTAGCTTTTTGAGCGCGCGCACCGCAGGCGCTTGCGCCGCGTGAAGCCGGGTAAATAGATGGGACCACGTGTTCACCTGTGGGGATCCATCGCTGAAACGCGATTAACCGGCAATTTGGTTGATTTAAACTTCCGGCTTATTCAATAAAGTGTCGATCGTGATATTATAAAAAACATTTTGAATATCGTTGCTAATCTGGGTCCAGATATGGTGAATCTGACACGGGTTATCTTCCGAACAGCGCTCCGGTCGTAAGATGCATTGGTGTAGAAAAGACGTACCTTCGATGGCGCTGATAATATCAAATAAAGTTATTTCGTTTGGCGCACGGTTTAATGCTACCCCGCCATTTGGTCCCCGATAGGCTTTCAGCAATCCTGCCTTAACCAGGATTTGAGAAATTTTACCGAGAAAATGGTAGGATAATTTGGTTCCCGCGCTAATTTGATTTAGTGGAATAAATTTATCGGATTCCTGTTTTAACAAAAAAAGCATCAATTCAATGCCATATTCCGACGAGCGGGTCAGTAACATCCTATGGCATCTCAAATTTATGGGCTGGGTCACGGACGACTAAAACAGGACAGGAAGATTTACGGACAATTTTTTCGGCGGTGCTGCCAAAGATGATATGGCTTAAGCCGCTTAATCCGTGAGTGGCAATAACGAGTAAATCCATCCTTTGATCACGGCAAAAACCGATTATTTCCTTGAAAGGAATTCCGTGTAGAATGTGGCTACTGATGGAGATATCCTTTGGGAAGTATTTCAGCACCAGCTTTTCCATTGCCGTATGGCAATTCCGTTCATGCTCCTTCTGTAATTCTATTGGCTGAACGCCCCAGGAATATTCGGCAGGTGTGATTAGCGGCTGAATTACATGGAGTATGTTAATATTGGCATTGAATTTTCTGGCGAGTGAAATAACTTTTGGGAAGGCTGATCTGGAATAATCCGAAAAGTCGGTAGTGACTAAAATGTTTTTTATTCTGAAATCATCTGCCATTAGATTTCAAGATCAATCAACCGAACCGACTAAGTTGTGTATTCCAAGTTTATGCATAGCCAAGCGTTTTTCGATCACTCGTTTTGCGAGATGTTCAAGGTTTTCTGCTTCCAACATGTCCTTGATCTGCTCCCGTATTACTGACCATTTAGGGTGCATGGGGCAAGGTTGCTCATCGGAACAGGCATCCAGACCGATTACACATTGTTCATGTTCCGGTGGGGGCCCATCCACCGCTTGGACGACTTTGTTAATGTATATTTCTGATGCCGGACGGCCCAGTAATACACCGCCATTACGCCCACGAACAGTTAATAGAAGATGATGCCTGACAAGTATTTGGGTTATCTTTGCCAAAAATTGTTGGGGAATATTATAAGCTTTGGCAATCTCACTGATCATTACCGGTTTTGGGGAATTTTTTTCCGCCAGGTAAATCATGGCCTGGATTGCATATTCTGCTGATTTTGAGTATAGCATGTTAATCCGAAGTTAAATGTCTTTTTTCAAAATATCACCTGATAAGCGGTGTAGTCAAGTGAATTTACGACTGTCCGGTCTTAAATCATTAAAAAAAGAGGATTAAAGTATCCAAATATCTTGCATTATGTATTTTCGCCCAATTATTTTCTCAATAGTTTAATACAGGTTTTATACTTAATGTCCTTGAAGTACAATTTGGAACCCGATCCCTACGAACCGATTATCTCTATCGGAATTGCTGCCAAGAAACTGGGTATTTCACCGGAGACATTGCGGTTATATGAGCGCGAGGGTTTGGTAATACCTTATAAGACTCCCACCAGGCGTCGTTTATATTCACAGAAAGATTTAGAATGGGTTGACTGCTTCAGGAAGCAGATTAAAAAGAATGGGCTGAATATTGCGGGTGTTCGCGTGCTTTTGGCTCTGATACCATGTTGGGAATTAAAGCCCTGTAGTGCAGCAGATCAGGATAAATGTGCTGCTTATATGAATGGTGAAAAAGTGTGTTGGATGATCGAGGATCGGTCTGATACAGCCTGTGCTGAGGAAGATTGCCAGCAATGCGCAGTATATCGAACAGCCTGTCGAGCGGGGAAATTGCACGAAATATTTTTAAGGGTTAAAGATAAATGAAAAATGTAGCTATTGGTATCAGCCTTTTAGTCGGATTTCAGGTAGTTCTATTCTGGGGTTGCGATCCGGGGATAGAAACAATTACCGGACCAGATCCTACCACCTGCGAAGGCTGCCATACCAGCGAAGCGGCTCTAAAGAAATTTGCACACGAAGATACCGGTGCTGCCACCGGCGGTGGCTGAGGCGGCGAAGTGGCTCCGTTGGAGCCCTGGCAAAAAGTATTTATCGAATTAAATAGCAATCAAAAATCTTTCGCTGACATAGACCCAGTGCATGCCTTGGTGGGCTGCGTTAATTGTCACGGTGGTACTGAACCGGCTAATTTTGAGCAGGCCCATGATTCTACTTTGATTCATGATCCATCGGCTAATCCCGAACAGAATTGCAATCCCTGTCATGCTGCGAAAGTTGAGTCTAATAAAAATAGCATGCATACAATGGCTTGGGGGGAACGCACAACTATTGCTCAGCGTGAGCTGGGTGTGGGCGTAGATCATAATGATTTTGACGGATTAGCGCTTGCTCTAACGGACGGTTTCGACAACGATTGCGCCCATTGTCATACGACTTGCGGCCAATGCCACGTCAGTCGCCCCCATGCGGTTGACGGCGGTTTTATTAATAGCCATAAATTCAATGCCACCCCGGACCAGACTAACAATTGTATGGCCTGCCACGGAACGCGCATTAGTGTTGATTTCAAGGGAAGTCTGGCCGGCAATAAACCGGATGTACATTATTTACAGGGTAAAAAATGCTGGGACTGTCATAAAGAGGATATGCATGCTGATGCTTCCAGTTATGCAACGCGTTATCATATGGTTGATATGGCTGGCTATCCCACTTGTGAAGGTTGTCATGGTACCGAAGCTACCAGTAACAGCTATCATTCAGTGCACTGGCCTGGTAGTGGTGAAGGACTGAGTTGTTTCGTCTGCCATTCCCAGCCCTATTATAATTGTAACAGTTGCCATGCCAACGGTGAATGGCAGGAAGATTATGCTCAGGTCGGTGATACTGACGTTCACACTGGCGGCGGAAATTATATCGAATATCCGGATTTCCGGATTGGATTCAATTATGACCAAGACCTGCACGATGGTAAATGGATTTTAGTCCGGAAGATACCGGTTTCAGTGGATTCCTACGAACCCTGGGGGCATGCTATACTAGCCAATTATGATGCCCGTCCCACCTGGGAATATACCAGTCCACATAACATTAGAAGGTTCACCGCCCAGACTGATACTACCGGCGGTGCTACCTGTTTAGAAAACTGTCACCTTACGGGGGCTAAAGCAGAATTAAATGGGAATCGCTTCCTGTGGCAAAGTTTTATCGATTCTGCTTATACAGATGAAATCGGAGCCAATTTGCCAGTGGTCGTTGACGACCATCTGCCAGCTAATTGGATACGCTTTTGATTAATATCAATAAGGAAAAGTAAAATGAAAATAAGTAAACTGATTGTACTACTGCTAGGAATATCAATCTTGTTCTTCTGCTTTGGATGTGATGAAGATGAAGATGTAAACGAGTTTGAAGTAATGACTGACTATATGGTTGCTAATGATATGGATTTACCGGACCTGGTCGTTGACTGGATTACGTCAGCTGAAGCCGTATTTACAGCTGGCCCTGAGAATTATTTCATTCTTGATTTTCGTACAGGAGATAAAAACGAAAACGGTACGATTGATTTCGAAGAAGGACATATTGCCGGCGCTCATAAAGTAGCCTTGGTGGATGTGGTGGATTATGTTGATACAAATTATGAAGGGACGGACCCGATTCTGCTCGTTTGCTATTCGGGGCAGACCGTCGGATTTGCCAATATAGCTCTGCGTCTGAGTGGGTACACCAACGTAATGAACCTGAAGTTCGCCATGAGCGGTTGGCATAGCGATTTTGATGTCTGGACTGCAAGTACCGGAAATGCTAGTTTGGATTTCAGTTCTGGTTGGGATGATTCCGCTCCCCCGGCATTGCCGAGTAATGGTTTCCCGACGCTTGACACCGGAGAAGAAGACGGTGCCACAATCCTCGCTGCCCGCGTTGATGCAATGTTAGCTGGTGGATTTTTAGGCCTTAGCGGCGCGAGTGTTCTGGAGAATTATGCTGATTATAATGTAATTAATTACTGGGTTGAAGCCGATTGGACCCTCTACGGCCACGTCACTGGCGCTTACCAGGTTGCTCCCGGTACTCTGGGTATCGACGCCGGCCTTGGTGTTGTCGATCCTGCTGGTGTGAATGTAACCTACTGCTGGACCGGACAAACCTCTTCGCTGGTCACAGCTTGGTTAACCGTATTAGGTTATGATGCCTCGAGTTTGAAGTTTGGTGTGAATTCCACGATTTACGATAATCTTGCTGCCGCTAAACAATGGTCAGCTTCAATGGATTATGCCTACGAAACCGGTCCCTAAAACTGGTACTGTTTTAAGAAACAAAACTGTTGATTAAACACCCGGGTGGCTGGTAAAATACCAGCCACCCTTTAAACTACTGAAACCATTATGCGAAAAACCACCCAGATGAAAGCAAAGCTGCTGTTACTGAGTTGTTTCATAGTTATTTCTTCAACCCAGATATTCGGTAGCCGACCAACAGTTCACTTGTCTACAACGGCCCTGACACCGCGGGTCAGTATGTTGGAGGAGGATGAATCCACATATTGGAATTCTGTGCTGACCTACTCACAAAATTTTGGTTCGCGACTTGCGCTGGAATCACAATTTGAGGTTGGCTCCGAAACCGGCAGTCTCGCTAATCCGTTCAGAGTTTATAATCTGGCCGCGCGGCTTAATCTCGGAGCGCATAAAGTTCGCCTGGGTCGTTTGGCACATTGGAGTAGCTTAAGTTTCGGTCGTGTTGATGGCCTGGATTATACTCTGAAGACTACAAAGGCCGGCTCCTTTAAATTTATCGGCGGCTTTAATGCGGTCACCGATTTTAGTGATACATCATTTACTGATAATACATTTATTCTGACTGGATGGAGTGCCGGAAGTATGGGTAATAATCTGGACCTGGCTTACTGGCTGGAAAATGATTCCGAGCAATCCAACTCCTATGTAGGTGTAAGCGGCACAAAAAAATTATTTATGTCCATACGATTAAACGGTCGATTGGCCTGGTCCATATCTGAGGGTCAGGTTTATCACAGTCGACTTCGATTATCGAAATCGATTAATAAACATACTATTTCCATTGGATTCCGACAAAAACGGTTTTTGACTGGTAACCCTTATCCCTGGGTGGATGATAAGGTTTTTTCGGCACCGGTATTTAATCTGGGTTTAACATCGCGTTTATACCAGAATTTAATCTGGATGAATCAACTCAACTACCGTCTGGCCGAAGAAAATATATTCTATCTACACAGTTCAGTGACCATGAAAGACATTTCATTAGCGTTGCTGGTGAGTTCACAGGGAGATGAAAGAATTCTTGGTGCGAACATTGGTGCCCAGAAAATGCTTACAAAATCCCTGACCCTGGGTGGCAATGTTTCTGCAAATTCTGTTAGTTATGGAGATATTATTGAACCACAGAAATCGACGGGACTTTATTACTGGTTGAATTGGAAACCCGGAGCTACTGTTTCCATGCGGTTTTTTGGCCGCTATTACCAAAACCCCTATTATAAATCTGATGGCAGAGGAGGGCTGGTGATCAATGTTGCGCTCTAAAATTGTACTATTATGCCTTTTGGGCACCGGATTGATAGCCGATGATTATATCATGTTTCCCCACCAGTTGCATATTGAAGATATGGAAATGTCCTGTGAGGATTGTCATGAAGCCGTTGCCGATGCAACCGATTTGACAGTAAGATTATTGCCGGAGAAGGATTCCTGTATCAGTTGTCATGATGGTGATACAGCAACCGAAGATTGTGAATCCTGTCATGCCGATCCCGATGACCCACTCCCATTTTCAGAATCGCAAATAATTAATAACCCGGAATTTTCGCATCGCAATCATCTAAGTGCGAATCTGGCCTGTGCCAGTTGCCACAGTAGCATTGACGAAGATGACAGTAGCGATCCTAAGCATACCTGGTCCCCGGGCGATTGTTTTTCCTGTCATTCCAGCACTAAGCCTCAGTCTCATGATATTGAATGGCCCCGGCTCCATGGAATGGAAGTTACTCACCACACCCAGCGCAGTTGCAATACCTGCCATGAGCAAAGCGGTTGTGATGCCTGCCATCAGGTACAGGAAGTGGTACCGCGGGTTCATGAAGCCGGTTTTATCCTCTCTCATAGTTTCGAGGCACGAGCCGGTTCATTGGATTGCAGCTCCTGTCACAATCATATTAACGATTGTCAGACCTGTCACCGTGCCAACCAGGTAATGCCAATGGCACATAATTTTGTAAACTGGGTTACCCTTAGTGGAGGGCTGCACAGTGAACGTGCTCTGGATGAGCCGGATAATTGTTTAATTTGCCATCAGCCGGCCAGCGACCAGACTTGTCAGAAATGTCATGGCGGTTAAGCTTTGAATAATTATCGGCACCGGGAAAAAGTAATACTTGTTTTAATAATGGCTTGGTTGCTTTACGGCTGTGCCGAAGAGCAAATTGCCTCCACGCATCCGGATGAATGGGCCGAACCAGCCAGTACAAACTCCCACGTTGCTAAAATAACCCAGACAGGTATTGAGAGCTGCTATGCTTGCCATGGCGGTACTGAATCAAATGATTATTTTGGTGGTACCAGCGGAGTATCCTGCTATCAATGTCATGAAGGCGGACCCAGCGGGCACCCGGCCTGGTCAATCTGGATGACCGATACTGATTCAACCAATATTCAATTCCACGGAAAGGCAGCCCTGGATTTTCGTACTGTTTCATGCAATGAGTGCCATGCTGCCAATGCGCCAATCGGGATAACAGGACACACTTGTACTAATTGCCATTAAGCTAAGAATTCTTTAATATTCCAGTAGTCATACAACCACTCAGCGATAGGAATTCACATGAAAAATATATTCATTCTAATTGTCCTCAGCACCTTTGTTTTCGGTCAGAGCTTTGATTATGTTGGCACGGATGCTTGTAAAATGTGTCATAAAAGTGCTAAAAAAGGTGCCCAGTATACTATTTGGGCTGACTCACCCCACGCCAATGCATTTGAAACCCTGAAATCTGAAGCATCAGCCAAGATCGCTGCGGAAAAGGGCTTAAAAGTACCCGCCTACCAAGCAGCAGAATGTCTGATTTGCCATACCACCGGCTATGATAATAGTGGATATGAGGTTAGAGATGCCAAATTTTGGGATGAGGTAACTGAAAAAGGTAAACCGACCAAAGCTGTGAAGCGGATGACTGGTTTACAGGCAGTAGGCTGCGAGGCTTGCCACGGACCGGGTAAAAACTACAAATCCAGTAAAGTAATGAAGGCCATCTTTGTTGGCACTCAGGATGCAAAGGCTGTTGGCTTTTTGGAAGTGAATGAAGCTACTTGTGTTACCTGCCATAATGAAAAAAGTCCCACTTTTAAAGATTTTAAATTTGCTGATCAGGTAAAATTAATTGCACATCCTTATCCAGCTGATGTAAAAGCCGAACTTATGGAGAAATTGAAAGCGAAAAAGTAGTCATATAGGAATACTATGATCGAATTAGTGCGGAGGGGGAATCCGCTTATATTTTTCATCCTGCTATGGATTCCCCTGATTGTATTTGGGCAGGATAATGAAACCTGTGTTATGTGCCATGAAGACGAGGATCTTTCGATTACTCGCCGGGGAATTGAATTATCTCTTTATGTAACTGATGAGCATCTGGAGGGAACACCCCACGAGGGTTTCGATTGTATTGAATGCCATACGGCCCTGGATGGTGTTGAGGATTTCCCCCACGATCCGCTGGTGGAATTGCCGGATTGCGGCACTTGTCATGAGGACGCCCAGGAAGAATTCATTGATGGCTTTTTCCTGCCCTTGCGTGAAAAGGGTTATACCTCAATTCCAACCTGTGCTGATTGTCATGGTAAACACCAAGTCAGTTGGCAGGGTGAGCCGCGTAAGGCTTGTGGTGTTTGTCACCAGGATGTCCTGGATGATTTTTTCCATTCCGCTCACTGGGATGAAGAAAGCGAGCAGTCAGATGTAACCTGTGTATCCTGTCATTCTCCGCATAATAAACAGGAAAAAGCTGATTATACCCCAAGTGAATGGAAAATACATTTAACTGAATCATGTCGTGACTGTCATCGTGAGAATGTGGAGAATTATGATCTGAGTGGTCATTACCGGGAAGTCCTGGCTGGTAATCTTAATGCGCCTGTCTGCTCTGATTGTCATGCCCGCCATAAAGTCCTATCACCTCGTGATCCAAAAAGTGAAGTATCAGTGGCACGATTGGATGTAGTATGCACCAATTGTCACTTGGGTTATGAAGCGTCAATACATCGACCGGAAAATGGAGAAGATCCCCGACTGGTAACTTGCGTGGTCTGTCATACCGGTCATCAAACAGAAATGGTGGGAACGGCAGCAACCAGCATCTTTGATATAAAGCTTGATCAGGTTTGCTTACGCTGTCATGAAGCCAGCCTGATTGTCGATAATAGCGATGCCCATGGCGGCATTCACCGGGAAGAACTGGTTAAAGTTAGTGCCGGCGAGGCTTCCAATTGTGGAAATTGTCATACCTATCATTTTATGGCGCCCAATCATGCCGGAGACCACGCCCTTCAGAAATCCTGCGTCGATTGCCATCCGAATGAGCAACGCCAGTACGAATCTTCCACCCATTATGTTTCTTATCAGAAAGGCCATCGCGAAGCGCCCAATTGTGTGACCTGTCATGATGATCGCCGGATTAAAAAATCCGAAGAACAGTTCGTAGGTGAATCAATAATTGATCTCTGTGCCCGCTGCCATTCCGATCGGGATATAACCATGAAATTTCAGCTCAATCCTAACGTATTGGAAGGTTATAATTCATCCTATCACGGACAAATGTACCAGTTGGGCTACCAGGGGGAGAAATTTGCTACCTGTATTACCTGTCATGACAACCATTCAATTTTACCGAGTGACAATCCCGAATCGACAATTCATAAATCACATATCATCGCTACCTGCTCACGGTGCCACGATGATGTGAATGAGAATTTTGTCCAGTATTTGCAACACTATACACCTATGGCTCAGAATCCCAATCAGGTCCTGGATTTCATTCATTATGCCATGATTATCCTGCTGACAAGCGTGCTGATCGTCTTTGGTGGGCATACAGTACTGTGGCTGATCCGACTATTGGTAAAACGTTTGCGACATGGGCCTTTGAAAAAGCCGACGAAAACAGGGCGCCGCGTCAAACGGTTTACACCGCTTGAGCGGATTTTACATGTTGGTATGATCGCAAGTTTCCTGACATTGGCTTCCACCGGTTTACCACTGAAATACAGTCATTCGGAATTAGCCAACTGGTTTGTTCACAACATCATCGGTTTTCAGTTCGCAGCAATTGCCCATCGTGTGGCCGCGGGTACCATGGGAGTCGTATTTCTGGTCCATCTGGCTATCCTGTTCCAGAAAGTAGTTTTACAAAATAAAAAAGGCATATTCTGGGGAGTTGATAGTCTGGTACCAAATCCGCAGGATTTTATCGACTTCTATCAACATGTTCTTTATTTTGTTGGACTCAGGAAAGAAGGGCCCAAATTCGGTCGCTGGACCTATTGGGAAAAATTTGACTATTTCGCCGTTTTCTGGGGCATGTTTGCCATTGGGGCTTCCGGTCTTGCGTTGTGGTTCCCCGAATTAATTTCACGAATTTTCCCAGGTTGGCTGATTAATGCGGCGCACATTGTTCATTCGGAGGAAGCCCTGCTGGCCACTGCTTTTATATTCACGGTACATTTCTTTAATACCCATTTGCGTCCCGGTGCTTTTCCTATGGACGAAGCAATTTTCTCGGGCCATATGACCGAAGAGCGGTTCGAAGAAGAGCGCACTCTTCAGAAAAACGTCCTGACTGAAAAAGAATATCAGGACATATTAACCAATCCTCTCCCAAGCTGGAAACGTTGGATCTTCCGCATAACAGCTTATACATTTCTGCTGATCGGACTAACGTTGCTGGTATTGATTCTGGTAGGTACATTCACTTAGGGAGATAATTAGGGGGCAAGGGGGCTAGTATGAAGCTTACCGGTACATATGCCAAGTATCTGGTGGCATTTCTGATTCTGATCGCAGGATCGGTATTTGCGCAAGAGGATATTGAATATATTGACAGCGATGCCTGTATCGATTGTCACGAAGAATCTGATCACCAGACCCTGATCATTGATGATATTGCCCATTCCAAACACTCCGATCTGGAATGTTTGGATTGCCATCAGGACAAGGAGATAGTTCCCCATGATGAGGATTCCGAGTTTGCGGTTGGCTGTGAAGGTTGTCGGAGCTGCCACGAAGAAGCTTCGGATGAGTACCAGGCTCACGGTCGATCTACAATTGGGACCTGTGATGATATGCCCCATTGCTCTGACTGCCATGGCGACCATGATGTTTTACCATCAACGGTAAAACTGTCGAAGGTTCATCCCACGAACCTGCCGCAGACCTGTGGAAAATGTCACGAAAACCTCGATTTGATTAAGAAACATGAATTGTTACTGGATCATCCGGTCACTATGTATGAAAGTTCCGTTCATGGTCGTGCTACAAAAGGTGGTATCTATGTAGCAGCGACTTGTAATGACTGCCATTCAACTGGCGGATCGGCTCATAAAATTTTGTCTCCCGGACACGATGATTCAGCCATTAATCATTTTAATATTCCCAAAACCTGTGGAGACTGTCACAAAGGCGTCGAGAACGATTACTGGGAAGGTATCCATGGAAAACTGGCTGCCCGCGGAGAAACAGATACTCCCATTTGTACCGATTGTCACGGTGAGCATGGGATACTTTCACCATCCGACCCCCGCTCGCCGGTCTCCCGGTCATTAGTCGCCGAAGCTACTTGTTCACCTTGTCATGAATCGACTGTTTTGAATGAAAAATACGGAATTCCAACCGGTCGATTAACATCATTTGTCGATAGTTATCACGGGTTGAAAAGTAAAGCCGGTGACACTCATGTAGCCAATTGCGCTTCCTGTCATGGTGTTCACCGGATACTACCAAGTAGTGATCCTTCATCGACGATCTATCCGGAGAATTTGCAGGAGACCTGCGGTGATTGTCACCCGGGTATTTCCAAGCAACTGGCCAATGCGTCAATTCATGGCGTGGGCGGTAATGGTTTACGGACTGGTATAGCCGATATTGTGGCAAAAATTTATATCATTGCCATTATTGTCATTATCGGTTTAATGATTGTGCACTGGTTGATCGACTTATTCCGCCAGATTAAAATTCTGTTAAATAAGAAACCCCAGGTTCGTAGGATGACTCTCAATGAAGTCTGGCAACATACCTTCCTCATGTTCAGTTTCCTGATCCTGGTTGCGTCTGGTTTTGCACTGCGCTTTAGTGATAGTTGGTTGGCGAAAATATTTTTTGGCTGGGAAGGTGGTTTCGAAATGCGTGGTATCATTCATCGCTGGGCAGCAGTTATCTTTATTATTACGGTAGTCTGGCACGCTGTTTACATGATTTTTACTAAGCGTGGCCGTCAATTCTTCAAGGATATGATTCCCGCTATTAAAGACTTTACGGATTTTTTCCAGAAGATAACCTTCAATCTGGGTTTCAGGAAAACCGAACCACGTTTCAAACGATTCAGCTATATTGAAAAAGCCGAATATTGGGCTCTGGTGTGGGGTACGGTAGTAATGATTATCACTGGCTTTCTGCTGTGGTTTGATAACTGGTTCATCCACTTCCTACCCAAGGGAGCCTTGGATGTTTCCCTGGTAGTACATTATTATGAAGCCTGGTTGGCATTCCTGGCCATTGCTGTCTGGCACATGTATTCCACCGTATTTAATCCGCGGATATATCCCATGAATCCTTCCTGGTTAACCGGTAGCATGCCGGAGGAAATGTATGAAGAGGAATTCCCTCTGCATTATGAGGAAGCTAAAAAGGACACCCAGGATTACATCAATCGCCAGATTAAAAGAATGGCTGTGGATCAGGAAATACTGGGTGAAAAAGAGGAAGAATAACAATAGTATTCGGACCGGCCCCAAAAAAATCGATTGCATCAATAAATAGATCAGTCAGATGTCAAAAACTAAAGGAGACGTTAAATCATGCAGACTTTTACTATAGAACACGTATTGAAAAAAAAAGGAAATAAAATATATTCTGTCAGATCCAGCGATACAATTTTCAGTGCTTTAAAGGTGATGGAAAAAGCGGATATCGGTGGAGTGCTGGTAGTCGATGATGACCAACTTGTTGGTGTTTTTACTGAACGCGATTATGCCCGCAAAATTGTCCTTAAGGAAAAATTTTCCAGGGAAACTACTTTAGCAGAATGTATGACTAAAGAAATTTTATATATAGATCCAAAGAACACAATAGACGAATGCCTGGCCTTAATGAGTGCAAAACGCGTGCGGCATTTACCAGTAATGCGTAAAGGAATACTTATTGGTATTGTGACTATCGGTGATATCATAGAACAGTTTATTGCCCAGCAGAAATTTATTATTAATAATCTTGAGCACTATATACAGAACGGGTAATTAAAAATATCCATCCCGGATTTTTAAATACCACACATTATCCGTCCGACTAACAAACCTAAACTATATAAAAATAGGGGATATTTACTTTTGTAGGTAATCAATATTTCCTAATTAAAATAAATTATTTTGTTTGCACCGTCATCTTGCCGATATTGGCGGGAGTGCCATATTCCATAGTGTCGTTTTTATAGATTCAATGGCGTTAATTGTATTGATTACTCGCCCCACAGTATCAGGTTAATCAAAGAATGGTATTAGGCAGTCACTGTGTGGTAGAACTATTTCGATTTGATTTATAATACCTATTTTGATACGGAATAATTGAATCAATCTCACAAATAGATTATTCCCATATATTATAGAAATATTTACGATATCTATTGATTACTATTTCATTGTTTAAATAATTTAACCCAGTTTAATATCAACCACACTTAATATTATGAATACGGATCAAAAGCTGGCGGAACTAATTAGGGTAAGTTCCCATGTTGTTCAAGAATTAATTAGTGGTTATTATATACGCCAGGCCACCGACATCCCCATTTCAGCTAACCAGTTTAGTATTCTGCGTGTTTTATCAATTTTGAGGCCTTATACGCTCTCAGAAATTGCGAATGTTATGAAAATCAGTAATGCTGCTACTGGCAAGAATATTGATAAGCTTGTTCAGTACAAACTGGTCACACGAAGGTTGCGGCGCAGCGATCGTCGAACAGCCAATATTGCCATTACCGATGCCGGTGAACAGATCCTTCGGCAATATGATATTGTTCGCGAGGAATACCGGACGAAAATTATGGCGGAATTCACCGAAGAGGAAAAATTGATCTTCGCCGATCTGCTGCGCAAATTCATTATAAAAACTTTTCCCGATCAGGAAAACAGCAGTTTAATCTGTCTGCAGTGCGATAAAAGTTGTTGGGATGACTGTATAGTAAGAGAATTGGAAGGAAAGTGCAATTTTAGCTTATTTGCTGAATAATTACTAAATGGACTAACTCAAGAAAGTTAATTGCGGGGAAATAATGAACATTACTGACCAAGGGTTCCTGATGGTAGGAACTGTTCAGATTGGTAGTATAGTAAGCATCAAATCACTGGTGGAGTCACCCGAGTGATTATTCGTTATATGTCAGGTAATAGGGCAATTACTGGCGTTGACAGACAGTCCTTCTGTTGCCACCGACAGTTTTACAGCCAAATATTATACCTTTGTAATCTATAAACAAGAATGTCACTGTGAAATTAGTACAGTATAAAATTTCAATTCCAAATGATTTTCAAGAATTTCAATTAAAATACGAGCGTGCGAATGGAAAAAGTTAAAGATTTAACTTTTGCTAACAAGAAGATTTATTTTTACGCGGCAGTGGTAGTATTTATCATCATTGCTTTCTGGGGCTATGCTTTCGATACCAATGCGGAACCGAATAGAGTTGCTTTTACAACCAGAGGCGGTGGAGTCATATTTAACCATGCAGCTCATACCGATACCTATGAAATCGGTTGTGTGGATTGTCATCATGACTACGATATCGGTGCTGATAAACAGGGACAAATGAACTGTCGCAGTTGTCACTACGACCGCAACAATCAAGCAGTCTGTGCCGATATAAATATACATAAACGATGTATTGGAGAGAATTGCACGAGTTGTCATGTCAGCGGTTCCGTGGGCTGCAATTTCTGCCATAATGATAAAAATTTCACACAGCCGGTAGAGCCTGAAACGATTGAATTTGATACCGATGCAGGATTGGTTGATTTTGATCATTACATCCATGCATCCCCTGATGAATTCGATTTAGGCTGTGAGGCCTGTCACCATGGCTATCAAGAGGATCTGGCCGGTACCTACCCAATGAGTTGTAGGCGCTGTCATGACAACACCAAATACGAATCAATCTGCGAGGACGCGGATATCCATAGCAGTTGTATCGGTGCAAATTGCATCGAATGTCACACCGATGGTGGTGACGATTGTGAAATATGCCATGAACAATAGTGGAAATTGGATGAAGAAGATGGATCAATTAGCTCTCAATCGCAACGACCTACAGATAATAGAGGCTCCGGAACCAAAGGAAGTTATCCTGCCACTAAAGGGACTTGAAGGCAGGGATAAGTTGCGGATTAAAATTGGTCAACGCCTGATCACCGGTCAAGTGTTATATCCGGGGTTATACTCCAGTGTAACCGGCATCGTTAAAAGCATCGATTCAATGTCATTTCCTGATGACGATTATACTGTAATAAGGGTTGAAGTTGCAGATGAAGATGAGTTTGATGAAGCGATTAAGGCGGAACCCGATTTTCAGGGAAAAACGCCGGCCGAATTATTGGAATTACTAAATCGGGCTAACCTGGGTATCAGCGAGGATCTGGCCGATATTGATACGGTTTTTGTAACTGCGGTTGACCCCGATCCACTTTCCCTGGTATATCAGCAGGTTCTGAAAGAATTCAAAGCTGAGCTTAGCGAAGGTTTCAAGTTAATAAAATATCTGACGTCTGCTAAGAGAGTGATTTTAGCCATTTCCGAAGAAGCAAAGGAACTAGGTTCTGCAGCAATTGGTGATGTGGCCGATTTAATGCTGGTGAAATCACAGTACCCCAACGGTCTGCCGGAGCTGCTGGCCCAGCGGATCGCCGAGCAGGATTCTTCTGCAAAATTAGCTTTTATAAAAATTGAAAAACTTATTTCAGCCCTGACAATTTTAAAAGAAGGTAAACCAGCGATTTATAAGCTGGTTACCGTTAATACCAAAAGCGGGGTAAATAATTATAGAGTAAGACTCGGGACACCCATTAAGGAAATAATAAAAGAAGATGAACTTAATAATAATGACAAAATCATTATCGGAAGTCCTCTTCGAGGTGCCGCCTGTTTTAACTTGGAAACGCCAGTCACCGCTGATATTGACCTGATTTATGTTCAGGATACTGATGAAGTCTATAATTATCAAAATCTGCAATGTATTAACTGTGGAAAATGTGTCAAGGTTTGTCCGGTTAATCTGGAAGTAAATCTAATCTGTCGCTATGCTGAATTTGCCTTATTTGAGCGCTGTGCCGAACTCGATGTCAATGCCTGTATTGAGTGCGGGCTGTGCGCATACTACTGTCCATCGGGCAGGGCCCTGGTACAGTTCATCCGCTTGGCTAAGGATGAGATAAAACAGCAAAATATCGAACAATTATTAGTAACAACTGAAAATTCAACCGAAGAAGATCAATGAAATTAATTGTCTCAAGTCCACCACACTGGCATGCAAAAATAGATGTGGCAAAGATCCATCTTCACCTGATTATTGCCTTGATCCCCGCAGTACTATTCAGTGTTTACACCTATGGAATACACTCTGCCAGAGTCATTGCTCTGGCGGTCGCGACTGCGGTGATCAGTGAAATATTGATTCGCCGGTTGTTGAAGAAGCCGGTGACGATTGATGATGGCAGCGCAATTTTAATCGGACTGCTTTTTGCGATGATAATGCCAACCAGCACACCCTACTGGTTAGTGGTTATCGGTACATTTCTTAGTATCTTTATCGGTCGGGAAATCTTTGGCGGTTTAGGTTGCAACCCCATGAACCCGGTTATAGTTGGCTGGGCAATTACGCGGATATCGTGGCCAAACTATTTCAATCTTGACTTGGCTTCCGTCGGTTATAATCTGGATTTTAATTATCGCTATCCCCTGGCTTTGCTGAAAAGTGGTGGTGTTGATCAAATTGCTGATTTTGCTTTGATTGATCTATTACTGGGTAAACAGGTCGGTGGATTAGGAAGCGCGGCAGCCATCTTTCTGGTAATTGGAGGTGTATATATATTGTATCGCGGGTTCATTACCTGGGAAATACCACTGTCTTTTACAGTGGGGGTATTGGCAATGGCATCAATTTTCTGGTTGACAGATAGCAGCCAATATGCCAACCCGGTTTTTCATCTCCTGACCGGAAACGTAATCATCGGAATATTTTTTCTAGCCACTGATTTTTCCAGTTCACCATTTAACCGCTGGGGGATGATCGTATTTGGTTTGGGTTGTGGAATTTTGACTATCATTCTCCGGATTTGGAGTATTTATCCCGACGGTGTTCTTTTTGCGATACTCATCATGAACCTGTTTACGCCTCTATTGGATAAAATTCACAAAAAGCCACTACATCTCGAAATTAAAGAACTGTAAAAAGGTTAATGATGAAAGAATATATCAGAATGGTTGTGGTGCTGACAGTAATCGCCACTGTGTGTGGATTTCTACTGGCGGCGGTTCGAAAAGGCACGGAAACACGAATTGAGGAACAAGTCCTGCTGTATGTTCAAGGCCCGGCGGTTAATAAAGTGCTCAGCTCATCAACTAATGATTTGATCCAGGATCGCCAGGAAATCAGTGTCCAGGGCCAGGATTATCTTATATTCGTGGGTGAACGAAATACCCAGCCCTGGGCCGTCGCCTTTGAACGCACCGCTGGCGGTTATGGTGGTGATATTGGTGTGTTAGTAGGTTTTGACATCGAACGGGATATAGTAACTGGTATTGGCATTTTGACCCACTCCGAAACACCGGGTCTGGGCGCCAGAGTATCGGAATCAATTTTTACGGATAATTTTAATAATAAAACACTAAACGCAAATTTTAATGTGAAACAGGATGGTGGATTTGTTGATGCCGTCTCCGGTGCAACGATTTCCTCGCGGGCTGTATGTTCCGCGGTCAGGAAAAGTCTTGAATTATATCCCGAAATAAAAAAAGAAATAGTAAAACAATAAGATCAAGGTAGGCAAATGGCCAAGGCTAAATCAATTTCATATGAATTTTTTAAAGGTTTTTGGGAAATATTACCTCCCTTCCGATTAGTGCTGGGTCTTTGTCCGATGCTGGCTGTCACTAAATATGTTGAGAATGGCCTGGGGATGGGGATTGCCACAACCTTTGTACTCCTTTTCTCCAATATCATCATTTCTTCCATTAAGAGCGTCATACCAAAGAAAGTCCGAATCGCTTCCTACATCGTAATCATTGCCACTTTCGTAGTGATTGTCGAGCTGGTGATGCAAGCCTTCTTTTATTCACTCTTTGAAAAACTTGGCATTTTCATTCCATTGATTGTGGTCAATTGTATCATCCTCGGTCGAGCCGAAGCCTTCGCCTCGAAAAACCCGATCCATCTCTCCGCTGCTGATGGTTTGGGAATCGGGTTGGGTTATACCATGTCCCTGTTTTTTATTTCAGCAATCAGAGAAATTTTAGGTGCGGGAACTTTCTTTGGTATGCACATAATGTGGGGCTCTTATGAACCATTTGCTTTCATGATTGAAGCTCCAGGGGCATTTATCTGCCTCGGATTGCTATTGGCGATGATGAATCTGATACCAAATAAATTGAGTGGAGCGAACTGATGGAATATATCGTACTGGCAATTAATGCGATTTTAGTCAAAAATATTTTATTGGCTCAATATCTGGGCAATTGCCCGTTCATGGGCGTTTCGAAAAAAATGGAGACCGCCACCGGGATGGGTTTGGCCGTTCTTTTTGTGATGACATTTGCCACCTGCATCACCTGGCTATTTCAGCATTATTTTCTAATCCCCATGCATATTGAATAT